>NZ_PGVC01000034.1:0-119206 GCF_002860225.1 Bacillus sp. V33-4 | reverse complement strand
ACAAAACAGTAATGGTGAGTGAACCTTAGCTATGAAATAACCAGTTTGCCATTTTTATAATAGTTTAAGATACAACACAGGGTACGGGTAATGCTATAAGAGCAGATTTTTATGTATCATGATTCCGCCGGCGGTAACTGGATTGAACAAAATGAAGACGGCAAAATCACGAAATACCGTTATAATGAATTGAACGAACTTGTGGAAGCCAGAGACAAGAAGTATTTCTATGATGTCAACGGCAACCTCGTTGAAAAGGAAACAAGGGAAGGCACGATCAAGTACAATTACACGACCGACAACCGCTTGAAAGGCGTGTACTACCCGGACGGCTCGCTCGTTGAGTATGAGTACGACGCCCTGAGAAGAAAAGCGTCGCGGCACCAGGGAGAAAAACGGCCTGAAAAAGCGGATGGGCAAAGCGCTCTACGAAGAAACAACCCAGTACCTGTATGACGGACTGAACGTGTTCAAGGAATACGGGGAAAACGGCCAGCCGCTCGCCCAGTATTATATGGGATCGGACCACGTGATTGCCCGGAAGATGTTCGGCAACCACGGCCGCAAGCAGGAAGGCTATGAAGGCAATATCCCGGACCCGAGGCGGACTGTTGTATTACCATGAAGACGCGATCGGCAACATCCTGGATGTGACCGACCGCCGAGGAGAAAAACGCGCATCGTACAGCTATGATGCGTTCGGCAACCTGTTCAGCCATATGGCGGCCCCATACAACGCCGTCGGGTTCACCGGCAAATCGTATGACGCGAAAGCGGGCATGATCGATTTTGGCTCCAGATGGTACAGCCCGAACGAGGGCCGCTTCACGACGATGGACACGTTTGCGGGATGGACGAACCTTCCGGCCAGCTTAAACCGGTTCAGCTATGCCCATAACAACCCGGCGACCTATATGGACCCAAGCGGACACGCAATCTGTATCCCGACTGGGCCGGATGGGGAGTATTGTAAAGCGCCCCCACCAGGAGGCGGAGGCAAAGATCCAACACCGCCACCGCCACCAGCACCAAACCCAAAACCAGGTTCCGGAGGATCAGGCGGTTCTGGAGGAGGAAAAGGCGGAAGCGGAGGATCAGGTGGATCTTCAGGAGGATCTGGAGGCGGAGGCCCAGTAGCACCACCACCCCCACCGCCACCACCTGCGCCGACATTCGAAGAAATCCTGGCAATGCGCTGGGGCAACTTTAGTAAGTTAGCTGGATTTATGCCACCTTCTTACAAAAGTTATGGGAAGTCTAGTCAATCGGTTCGTAACAAATACGTATTTACTAATAAAAGAAAGTTCAGTTTTGGGTTTAGTAACAAATCAATGTCGAGTTACTTCAACAGATTTAATAAGAAATCCAATACTGCTTTAAAAACGGTAAATAATTATAATGAGAAATTATATGAAATTAAAAAGTCACTATATAGTTATGTAGATTTTTTATATATTGATAAGGAAGAACATTATGAAAGAAATGAATTACAAGAGAAATTCTATAAAGAATTAGATGTTTATAACAACATTGAGAATATTAAAAACGAGGAAAGTGGTTGGAAAAAAATAAGTGAAGATAAAGATATTTACCATGAAAATTCTAGTAAATACAATGATAAGTATTTAAAACAGTATAAAGGGTATGAAGTAGAAGTAGTGATAAACAATAATCCTGAATTTGAATCTTCTATTGTAACAAACCCTCAGGACATGGGGACTCTTAATTATGCACCGACTGAGCAAGGTTTTCGCCACTGGAGATATGATATGATTCCATACTGGCTGTGGGGAAACAGTGCTGAAGATCGTACTGCAGATATTAACAGAATTATTGGTCCGAGGTAATTTTGGGGAGGAAGAGATGAAAATAAAACTTGTATTTACAATAATATTAATAGTTTATTGCAGTGTAACCCTTTTTGAGCCTGTAATTCCTTTTCCATCTAATTCAAGTAACTTTATCTTTTTATTTATTGGTTCTTCTAGTATAGTATTTTCATTTTTTCTTTTTAAACTTAAATCTTATATATTAATGTCTATCTACTTTCTATTAGGATTAATTATAAGTATTGGACTTTATTTTGGAACCCAGTTTTAAAAGAATATCATTGAAATGCTCACAGAAAAGTTAACTAGTAATATTCTGCCCCTCTTGGTATAGTAGGGTATCAATTTTTCCGACCCAAGAGGGGTTATACTAAAAAGGAAATATAACAATAATGTTGAGAATTCAGAAATTAATGCTAATCTCTCTAAAAGACATAAAAAAAATTGAATCCAGACTGGATTTTAATATTAAGTCTTAGTTGTTAGTCGGGCTTAAACCAATAAATTTAGATAATGGCGAGTCAATTTATAGCTGTAATGATGTAGGTTTTGATAAATAGTATTTTTAGTTAAAAACATTATAAGGATTTAGTGAAAAACCTTGATTAGCATAGCCTGTCAAGGTTTTTTAATGAGTATTTTGGCATAACAATCATCTGCAAAACTAGTCGAAAACACCTCTACTCTTTGGAGTTATGCTATGGCTAAAGAATAAATACGATAAAGGACTAGACCCGAAGGACTGGGAACCAGTTTTATGAAGAAGATCCCGATCCGTTCAATGAAAGACCGAACTATTCGAAGGATCCGATCCAGAAAGCCGAATACAAATACGATTCCGTCGGCAACCGGATCGAACAAATGAAGACGGCAAAATCACGAAATACCGTTATAATGAATTGAATGAGCTTGTCCAGGCCGGCGAAAAATCCTATTACTACGACGCCAATGGAAACCTCGTTGAAAAAGAAACGAAGGAAGGCACAATCAAGTACGAATACACAACCGACAACCGCCTGAAAGGAGTCTACTACCCGGATGGCTCGCTTGTCGAGTATGAGTACGATGCCCTGAGAAGAAAAGCGTCGCGCCACCAGGCTTATTATGATTACTCGCACCCTGGAACGGAAACGGCCGGGGACCGGCTCAGGATTTGACGTCTCTGCATTTTTGTTTAAAAATTCCTGAACCAGCTGTTCACACGTTTTTAATAACGGACGGATTGGAGGTGGAGCTGTTCCGATTAAAACAGAAAAGGGCTGGCTGGAGCTTTATCACGGGGCTTCAAAAGAAGACCGGTACTGTATGGGAGCTGTATTGCTCTAAGATAATTGCCCGGTCAGAGAAGCCGATTTTAGAGCCTGAGGCTGATTATGAGGTGGACGGGTTTTTTGGAAATGTTGTGTTTTCTTGCGGTGCCATTACAGAAGGAGATACTGTTAAAATGTATTATGGTGTAGCAGACACTTCGATGGCCTGTGCCGAACTAAGCTTAACAGACATTTTAGACTCATTGGTATACTATTATTAGGGGTCAGGCCCCACAATGCTGATTGTTAGAATCAGAAATCAGGGAGTAATTATGGGACGACTATTTAAAATATTTTCAGAAGAAGCCAACTATTATTTGGTGATGAATGCCTTTTTTGCTTTTGCCTCTGCATTGTCAGCGATTTTTTTAAATGTATTTTTGTGGAAGCTTGATTCAAGTTTTTCGCTGCTGGCGATTTATTCTTTTTTTCTATCATTTTCAATTTTAGCAAGCTTCAGCTTATGTGCATGGTTTGCGAGAAAAACGACCCCAATGGCATCGTTAAGATTGGGAATCTTTTTCCATATCTTGACTTACTTATTGATGTTGATTTTAAAAGACTCGTTAAGCTCATACGTCATATTATTAGGCGCGCTTATGGGACTTGCGACCAGCTTTTACAGCGTTGGTGCACATATGGCTATTCTTGATATGACAACAAATGAAAAAAGAGACCGCTTCTTGTATGCACAGGGAATCGTGGCGACGATTGGCGGCTTGGCCGGACCTCTTCTGGCAGGGTTTATTATTGAATTATTTACAGGAGCTACCGGATACTATTTAGTTTTTGGTTTATCTGTTATCTTTTACTTTTTGGCAATGATCGCTTCAATGAAGGTAGTGGGATCACCGATTGAAAAAGTTAGCTACTTAATGGAAGTATTTCGAAAGCCGACTCGGGAATGGAAAGGGATGTATATCGTGTCCTTTGGCGACGGTATCGTTTCTGGCGTTTATCAAACATTTTTAATTACGATGATGATCTATACGGTCGCGGGGGGCGAGATGAGTCTCGGAATCTTTAATACTCTTGCAGAATTGGTCAGCGTTATCGCCTTTTTGTGGCTCGCAAAAGCTTCGTCGCCAAAACTGAGATTACCGGTTTTCGCAATAGGAGCGATGGGCTTGTCATTGTCTTCGATTTTCTTATCAATTGCGCCGTTTCTGTTCACATTGATTTTGTTTACGATTCTAAAACCGATCACTTCCAACATGATATACATTTCTATGAATGCCTTGTTGTACGAAGCAATTGAAAAAGATCCACATTATAAAGAGAAACGGTTGGACTATATTATCATAAGAGAAATCCCCCTCGGAGTTGGAAGAATGCTCGGAGTCGGCATTTTTCTTTGGATGCGAAGCGCATTTGAAATTGAGGATCTTTTAGCGATTTCAGTCGGTATTTTTCCAGTTATTTATATTATTATGATCCCAGTACTATATTTAATTTGGAACAAAAAGTCTAATCTGGCAGTTACAAGCTAGTTATTTAGAAAACAAGGAAGGGATTGTAACTATATTTTTGAGGCCCGGGGATAGACGACCTGGGCAGAAGCGAGAGACGCAAAAGCCATTATGAGTCATTAATTGAGCAAAATGGGCGTATCGATCTGCAAATTTTAGGACTGGGCCGCAATGGGCATATCGGTTTTAACGAGCTGGGTACATCTTTCGAATCGAAAACGCATGTTGTCGAGCTTGCCAACACAACAAGGATGGCAAATTCGCGATTTTTCAATGAATCATCTGAAATACCGGCTCATGCCATTACAATGGGGATTTCGACAATTTTAAAAAGTAAAGAAATCTTGCTGCTTGTTTCTGGAGAGGAAAAAGCCTAAGCTCTTCACAGGCTGCTGGAAGGTGATGTTTGCGAAGCCTTTCCAGCTTCAATTTTAAAACTGCATCCTAATGTTACAGTCATTGCAGATAATAATTCATTTTTAAGAACTATTAGTATATGATTAACTTTTTGCCTCGATTAAATTTAAATTTGAAGATAAAAAAGCTCCCGGTTGCTAGAACAAGGGAGCTTCGGCAATATTAAGCAATCCCAGCCTTCATCAGCATCCCATCCAAAGAACGCTCCATGTTCTCTTCCATCCATTTAGCGATGTCTAGGAGCTGATTTAGATCCGTGCCAGTTTCAATTCCCATACTATGAAACATATTGACCATGTCCTCTGTACATACATTCCCAACGGCTTTTGGCGCGAAGGGACAGCCGCCTAAGCCTGCAATCGAGGAATCGAATCTGTTAACCCCGGCTTGATATCCTGCCAGTGTATTTGCCAAACCAAGTCCGCGAGTGTTGTGGAAATGAAGTCCTAACGATAAGTCTGTTCCAAAGGCTTCTCTAAAAGCTTCCACTATATTTTGAACCTGTATCGGATTTGCCATTCCTGTTGTATCGGCCAGTGTAATTTTCGTACAACCTGATTCTAAAAATTTCTCAGCTACTTTCAGCACTCGTGATAAAGGGACCTCTCCTTCAAATGGGCAGCCGAACGCAGTGCCGAGCACACCCGCAACGCCTTTGCCTGCTTCACTACCTTCACGAATGACCTTCGCTAATTCTTCCACAGCTTGGTCCACGGTTCTTTTCGCATTCCGCATATTAAATTGGTCGCTTGTAGCTGTGACAACATGCAAGAAGTTGACATCTGTTTTCAAAGCACGATCCAGGCCTGAGCGGCTCAAGACGAGTCCGGCATATATGATATCTTCTCGTTTCGGGAGCAATCGCAGCACCTCTTCAGCGTCAGCCATCTGCGGAACGACCTTAGGGTTAACGAATGAAACGGCTTCGATAGTGCGGATTCCAGCATCGATCAGACGGTTAATCAATTCTACTTTTGTTTCGGTGGAAATGATTTTACATTCATTTTGCAGCCCATCGCGGGGGCCTACTTCACAAATTTCGATCATGAATCTTCCTCCTTTAATAGATGACTATTTTTGATTTCCTCAAGATGCCTTAACACATGGTCGCGCCCCTGAAAAATATGTTCATGCATGGCGATTCGGGCACGCTCAGGCTCTTTATTTTTAATGGCTTGGAGAATAATTTTATGAACTTCTAAAGACTGTTGGAGCTGAAAGTGGTTATACCAGTAAAAAGACCGAAAGACGACCGGAACAACGACAACCTTTGAGATATGGAAGAATATATGTGCGTTCTTGGAAGCAGCGACAATTGAATTATGAAACTCCTGATTAACATCGACAATTTCTTTAATGCTGTCCATATCTGATTCAATATACTGGGTGATCGCTTTTTCATATAATTGATTGGCTGTTTCCATTCTCTTCAGATCGTCATCTGTGCGGTTAATCGCGGCTTGGCTGGCACCATATCCTTCGAGCAATGTTCTTAAGTCGTATATTTGCCGGATATCCTCTTTTGTAAAATGCCTGACACTTACTCCACGCTTTAATGGTACAAGCAGTCCTTCTGCTTCAAGCTGTTTAATGGCTTCTCTCACTGGTGTCCTGCTTAAGTTCAATTCCTTTGCCAGGGTTTCTTCCGCAAGCCTCATACCTGGCTCGTATTTTCCTTGGATAATCGCATCTTTTATAAATTCGTATGCATACATGTAAACACCTCACGAACTTATTGTATACAAAAGAAGAAAGAATATCAATAATATTCTGAAAACAATCAATGTAAGCGGTTAAATTAATCGGTTTAGCTTAAAATTAAATATTTTTCAAAATGTGGTTGACTTATTGTATACAAAAGATTAAATTTGTATACAAGATTAAGAAAATTTAGATTTGTGAGTTTAATAGCGGCGCTAAAACGATAAAGCACGGACAGGAGGGATCCGATTGACTAAACATCGATTGCCTTTAGAAAATTTACGTGTCATCGAACTGGGCACACTTTTAGCTGGTCCCTTTGCGGGAAGGTTGTTGGCCGATTTTGGTGCTGAGGTCATAAAGGTGGAACCACCCGGTAAATCAGACCCGATGAGAAACTGGGGAAAGTCGAAAGATGGTGTTGGGCTTTGGTGGCCGATTCAATCAAGAAATAAAAAATCGATTACTCTAAACTTACGTGAAGAAGCAGGGCAATCCATTTTAAGAGAGCTGGTAAAGGAAACGGATATTATCATCGAGAACTTCCGCCCAGGAACGATGGAAAAGTGGAATCTTTCATATGAAACTTTAGCTGAAATTAATCCGAAAATAATTATGGTGAGAACATCGGGTTTCGGGCAAACAGGACCTTATAAACATCGAGCCGGGTTCGGAAGTGTGGGGGAAGCGATGGGAGGTCTCCGTTATGTAACAGGCTATCCGGATCGACCGCCATCAAGAATTGGAATTTCAATCGGCGATACCTTGGCCGCGTTATTCGCAACAATTGGCTGTCTCGTTGCGGTTCATGAAAGAGAGCATTCCGGGAAAGGACAGGTCGTCGATACCGCCTTATACGAATCGGTATTTTCGATTATGGAAAGTATCATTCCCGATTACTTGCTGGCTGGCTATGTGAGGGAGCGAATGGGTAATATTCTTCCTGGTGTTGCACCTTCAAATATTTATTTTACAAAAGATAAAACCTACATCGTTATTGGTGCGAATGCAGATAATGTCTTCACTAGACTTTGTGAAGCAATGGATCAGCCTGAACTTGCGGATGACCCGAGGTTTGCAACGCATAATGCCAGAGGGGAAAATATGAAGCTGCTCGATTCGATGATCGAAGAGTGGACGAAAACATTGCCAGCGAAGGAAGCACTCGAAATTCTTGAGGAAAAGGGCGTGCCATCAGGACTTATCTATTCCGCAAAAGACATTTTAGAGGATCCTCACTATAAAGAAAGAGAAATGATTGTAAATGTTGAACATCCCCAATTAGGTGAGTTTTCAATGCCGGGGGTTGTTCCGAAGTTAAGCAGGACACCTGGGAAAATAAAGCATCCCGGAGCGGAAGTGGTTGGTAAACACAATGATGAAGTGTACAGAGAATTACTCGGATACAGCCAGGAAAGACTGAAAGAGCTAAAGAATACCAATGTCATATAAAAAAGGAGTTGCGTAATGGGGAAAACCTTATATGAAAAGATTTGGGAAAATCATCTTGTCCATGAAGAGGAAAATCAACCGGCACTCTTGTTTATTGATCTCCACTTAACACATGAAGTGACGTCACCACAGGCGTTCGAAGGGCTAAGAATCAAAGGACGTAAGGTGCGGAGACCGGATTTAACGATTGCTACCATGGATCACAGCATTCCAACAAGAAACCGGGACCTGCCGTTTACAGATGAAATAGCCAAAAAACAGGTGGACGCTCTCGTCAACAATTGCCGGGAATTCGGCATTAAGCTTTTTGATCTGAACAGCCGAAATCAGGGGATTGTCCATGTCATCGCACCGGAGCTGGGAATCACCCAGCCAGGCCAGACGATTGTATGCGGTGACAGCCATACTTCCACCCATGGAGCATTTGGGGCTCTTGCCTTTGGAATTGGGACGAGTGAAGTGGAACATGTATTGGCAACGCAAACGTTAAAGCAATTCAAGTCGAAAACATTGGCGATCAATATCAATGGAGAGCTTCCAACCGGCACGACAGCGAAAGACTTAATTCTGGCTATGATAGGAAGATTTGGACATGATTTTGCCACTGGTTGTGTAATCGAATATCGCGGTGAAGCGATTCGCAAGCTGTCGATGGAAGAGCGGATGACGATATGTAATATGTCAATCGAAATGGGCGGAAGAGCAGGTTTAATCGAACCGGATGAAACAACCTTTCAATACTTGAAGGATAAAGAGTGTGTACCGAAAGGCAGTGATTGGGAAGCAGCGTTGACAGAATGGAAAAAACTTTATTCCGATTCTGATGCGGTTTTCGATTTAACTGTCGAGTTTGATGCATCAGAAGTCGTTCCACAGGTGACATGGGGGACAAATCCTGGCCAGGTAACTGGCATAACAGGAAAAGTGCCTTCCGTTGCCGAACTTCCGGATGCTCAAAAAAGGGCTGCGGAAAAGGCCCTGAATTATATCGGATTGGCTGAAAATACGGCAATATCAGATATCGCCATAAATAAGGTCTTTATCGGTTCCTGTACAAACAGCCGGATTGAGGATCTGCGAAAAGCAGCGAAAATCGTTAATGGTTACAGGGTTGCTGACAATGTTACAGCTTTAGTAGTCCCTGGTTCTCAGGCAGTTAAAATCCAGGCTGAAACTGAAGGGCTGGATCAGATTTTTATAGAGGCGGGCTTTGAATGGCGGGAAGCAGGCTGCAGCATGTGCCTCGGAATGAATGAAGATATCGTCCTGCCTGGTGAGCGCTGTGCCTCAACATCAAACCGCAATTTTGAAGGCCGGCAGGGAAGGAACGCTAGGACGCATTTGGTCAGTCCGGAAATGGCAGCGGCTGCGGCCATCAAAGGGCATTTTGTTGACGTTAGAACTTGGCCAATGAAAACTGCGGAGGAGATAAATCTATGACACAGTCATTTTTGAATTTTACTAACATCGTAGCTCCTTTGGATGTAGTCAATGTTGATACGGATGCAATCATTCCGAAACAGTTTTTAAAAAGAATTGAAAGAACCGGTTTCGGCCAATTTCTGTTCTATGACTGGCGCTTTGAAAATGGCAAAGAGAACGAGACGTTTATATTAAATCACGAGGAGTACCGGCATGCCGGGATATTATTGGCTCGGAAAAACTTTGGATGTGGTTCTTCAAGAGAGCACGCTCCATGGGCACTCGCTGATTACGGAATCAAAGTGATCATAGCGCCTTCTTTCGCTGATATATTCTATAACAATTGCTTTAAAAACGGGATATTGCCGATTGAACTAAGTGAAGAAGAAGTGGAACAGCTATTTCAAAAAACAGCCAGCACAAGAGGTTACCAGCTAACGATAGATTTAGAGAATCAAACTTTAACAGACAAACAAGGGTTTATAAGTCATTTTCAAGTAGCTCCGTATCGAAAAGAGCTGTTGATCAAAGGGCTGGACGAGATTGGTGCTTCCTTGCAATTTGCAGAAAAAATTGCTGCTTTTGAGAAGACACATAAAATTTATTATCGTCTTGATTCTGATGCGTTTACAAAAAATTCTTAATAGAGGCTTTATTAAAAGAAAATGAAAGCGATAACATACAAGGAGGGTTACCTAATGAATTGGAAAAGAACGATGATGTTGGGCAAGTTTACAGTCATGATCATGTTGCTTTTATTTATTGCTGCAGGATGCGGTGGAGAAAAACCGGCAAGTGGATCGGCTTCAAAAGATAGTGGTGGAGGAGATAAGGTCGATGAGATCGATATTTCTGTCACTCATTATCCGACTGGATTGTATGCGGTTCCTTACGATGTAGGAATTGATCAAGGTTTTTTTGAAGAAGAAGGAATCAAGATTAATAAGATTGTTGGCAGCGGCGGCGGTGGAACGACGGTGCGTAATGTATTGTCCGGAGATCTTCCGTTTGGCGATGTATCTACCTCTGCTGTACTCCAGTCATATCTTGCCGGAGCTCCATTGAAGATCGTCAGCGGCGGAGTTCAAAGTGTTAGTGATCTAGTCTATGTTACCCGCCCGGATGCTGACATTGAGAAGGTCGAAGATATGGTCGGAAAAACATGGGCATTTACAAACCCCGGGTCCGTAACAGAAACAACATCACAATTAATTTTTGACTCAAACGGTATTGACCCAAAAACATTGAAGCTTGTTGCATCTGGTGGAGTCAGTGAGGGATTGACTATGCTGCAGGCAGGAGAAGTCGATGCAACATTAATGATGGAACCTGCCTATTCTGTTCAAAAGGATGACTGGAAGACCCTGTTTCGTGTTTCCGATCATGTGCCTAATTATCAGCAGAGCGTTATCATAACAAGTCCGCAGTTGATTAAGGAAAACCCGGATTTAGTTAAACGTTTCCTGACTGCTTATCAGAAATCGGTAGAATGGACGTACGCAAATCCGGAGGAGGCAGGAAAGATTTTTGCCAAATCAGCTGAGATTGATGAAGCAGCTTCGGTTGCAGCGATTAAGGATCTTGCAGATAAAAAACACTGGAACAGCAAGATTGAACTGGACTCTATCAATAATGTCGTCAAAGGGATGCAGATGGCCAATACTTTGAAGAAAGGCCAGGAAATTGTCTGGGATGAGGTTTTAAACATGGACTTCCTTCCGGATGATCAAAGGCTGGATCCGTCCAAACTGGACACGAATAAATAGACTGGATTTATCAGCATGGCCGGTGATGAACTTTTATCGACCGGCCCCTGCCATTACCATAAACTTATGAGCAAAGGGGCGGACACATATGGCTGAACCATTAATGAAAGTGGAAAGTTTGACAAAAGTGTATACTAGCGACGCTAAAGAAGTGGTCGCTTTACAGGATATCGATTTTACTGTCCGGAAAGGGGAATTTATTTCGATCGTTGGCCCAAGCGGATGCGGTAAAACGACATTGCTGGAGATTTTGTCAGGACTTCGGCTGGCGACAACCGGTTCCGTAAAAATCAAAGGTGAAACGGTCACAGGTCCCCATCGTTCGATTGGGATTGTCTTTCAGGAAGAGTCTACTTTTCCGTGGAGAACGGTCCAGGAGAATGTTGAATTTGGATTGCAAATGCAGGGCAGGCCAAAGTCGGAATATCGGGAAAAAGCAAAAAATATGATTGAACTTGTTGGTTTAAAAGGGTTTGAACATTCTTATCCATATGAGTTGTCAGGCGGGATGCGGCAGAGGGTCGCGATCGCAAGGACACTCGTGACGCAGCCGGAAATAGTTGTGATGGATGAACCGTTCGGAGCATTGGATGAACAGACACGATTGATTTTGGGAGGGGAACTGCTGAAAATAGTTGAACAAACGAAAGCAACAGTTGTGCTCGTCACGCACAGCATTCAGGAGGCTGCCCTGCTTTCAGACAAAATTGTCGTCTTGTCAGCGAGGCCAGGGAAGGTGAAGCATCTTATTGAAAGCAAGCTGCCAAAACCACGTGATGCTCATGCATTGACCACTCCGGAATTTGCCGAAATCACGCAAATGCTCTGGTCCAGCCTGGAAGAAGAATCTTTAACGAAAAAACCTGAAATGAAGTACAACAACAAGGTGGTAGGACAATGAGACTTCATCGGGTTGTCCAAATCGTGATTGTCGCCTCTTTATTGGGTTTATATGAAGTGGCTACGCGAATGAACTGGCTTGATCCGTTCACCTTTATCCCTTTTTCGACGATGTTTACGAATATGATTGGCAATCTAGGCAACCCGGAATATGTAACAAACCATTTTGGGATCACGGCCATGGAAATTTTGGCTAGTTTCATTGGCGCGATGATATTTGGAATAATCTTTGGAATCGTCCTTTGGCGCTCTGATTTAGCCCACCATGTCCTTCAACCGTATTTGCTTTTATTTTACGCGATCCCTTTTTTTGCTTTGTATCCGATTTTTATCAGTATTTTGGGGATTGGGCCTTTGCCTGTTATCATGATTGGACTGCTGTTTGCCATGCCAGCCGTAATCAGCAATACCGCCATCGGTTTCCGGGAAATCAGAAAGGTGCTCGTTAAAGTCGGTGAATCGTGTAATCTCTCGTTTCGGCAAATGTTGATCCATATTTATTTTCCGGCTGCATGGCCGTATATTTTCACCGGGGTCAAACTGGCGGCGGCCTATTCAATTATTGGGGTGATTGCAACCGAGTTTATCCTCTCTTCGCGCGGATTAGGCTATACCATTTCGTATGCGTACAACAATTTTGATATGAATGGGATGTACGGTTCGGTTCTCCTTGTGATTGTGATCGCTTTGCTCGTTAATGTAGTTCTCGGTTTTATTGAAGCGAGAGTATATAGAAGAAACATGTAAAGGCTTTGGTCTAACAATAGAAGAGAGGAGAACTTCATGAATACAATGACTTTAAACCAAAAACGGTATAAGTTTGGCAGATATATGGTCCCGCTCGCGGTTATCCTGCTCTGGCAGATTATTTACCAAATCATTGGAGCACCGGCGATGGCTTCTCCGTGGCAAAGTGTTGCAGATTTAGGGGAAAACACAAAAAACTGGCTCGGTGATATGGGAAACACCTTGCTTACGTTGTTAATCTCATTCCTAATCGCGGCAATTTCCGGTGTGATACTAGGGTTTTTTATCGGTTTAAGTTCTTTTTGGACCAAAACATTGTCACCATTGTTATTAGGCTTATACTCGATTCCAAAAGTGACTTTGTACCCGATCTTCCTATTAATTTTTGGGCTAACGATTCAAGGAAGAATGGCATTTTCCGTCTTCCACGGAATTTTTCCAATGATGATTATTTGTATGGAAGCAACGAGAACGGTTCCTGAAATTTATCTAAAATTGGCAAAATCGTATCGGATGAGTTTTACGCAAAAAGCACGGCAGATCCTTATCCCTGCGATCATGCCGCAGCTTGTCGTTGGCCTGCGGATGTGTTTCAGCCTTTGTTTTCTGGGGTTAATCCTGGCAGAGATGTTTGCTTCGTATGAAGGGCTGGGACACCGTTTAGTCCATTATATGTCGCTTAATGAACCGGCCTCGATTCTTGCTTTGATCATCATCATTATTTTCATTGCGTTTTTCTTTACGTTCTTATTTCTGCTCTGGCAGGAAAAGAATGAATTAAAGATTGGAAAACGTAAGATGAATTTATCGTAACAGAGCTCTGTAAGAGGGCGGGTAGAGAAAACACAGGTGTAAATACCTTTATGGAGGAACAAATGATGAGTGACAGTTATCGAGTTGGCTTAATCGTACCGAGCTCAAACACGACAATGGAAACTGAGATCCCGGCAATGCTTCACAGTAGGCAGCAGCTTCAAACAAACGAAACTTTTACCTTTCATTCGTCAAGGATGCGAATGAAACATGTCAATCCGGAAGAGTTAAAGAAGATGGACATTGATAGTGAACGATGTGCGATTGAGCTTTCCGATGCCCGTTGTGATGTGTTGGCGTATGCTTGTTTGATTGCGATTATGTGCCAGGGACCAGGGTACCACCAAATCTCAGAGGAAAAGTTATCCGCAGCGACGATCGAAAATGGAGGAGGTGCGCCCATCGTCAGCAGTGCAGGGGCACTGATTGAAGGGATTGAGACGATTGGCGCGACGAAGGTTTCGATTATCACCCCGTACATGAAGCCTTTAACCAATATGGTGATTGAATATCTAAATACAGCGGGAATCGAAGTGGTTGATTCTATTAGTCTCGAAGTAGCGGACAATCTTGAAGTCGGCCGTTTGGATCCTCTTAAACTTATTGATCATGCCACTCGTTTGAATACAAAAGGAGCTGACGCTGTTGTGTTATCTGCTTGTGTTCAGATGCCTTCTCTTCCTGCTATTCAGACGGTTGAAGATAGGTTGCGGCTTCCTGTTTTATCAGCTGCAACTTCAACGGTATATAAAATTCTTAAAAAATTGAATCTGAACACAGCGGTCCCCGACGCAGGATATTTGCTGTCAGGAAAGTTTTAACTAGCTCCACAATTGTTCGGATTGATGAAAAACAAAAAAACTTTTATATTTAATAGTGAAGGGCTCTCTGTATGAGAACCTCTTTTTTGTTGGTGGATAATAAATTGCGAAGGCGAGAGTTCGGACTAATATGAACAACAAACGGGAGTTGAACAAATTGGCAGAGAATCATTTTGACGTGGTAATCGTCGGTGCGGGATCTATGGGGATGGCAGCAGGCTATTATCTTTCAAAGCTCGGGGTAAAGACATTAATGATAGATTCCTATGATCCACCTCATTCAATTGGCAGCCACCATGGAGAAACCAGAATCATTCGGCATGCTTACGGTGAGGGGAGAAGCTATGTGCCTCTGACCCTACGAGCTCAGCAGCTTTGGCATGAACTGCAGCTTGAAGCCGGGAAAGAGCTTTTCCTAAACACAGGTGTTGTCTCGATTGGGGATGAGGAATCTTCGTTTTTAAAAGAGATAATGGAATCTGCCAAAGAATTTAATCTTCCTATTACATATTTGAATTCAGAGGAAATCCACACGAGATGGCCAGGCCTTCATTTACCTGCAAACTTCGTTGGCTGCCTGGAAAAGTCCAGCGGTGTGTTGCTTGTGGAGGAATGTATCCGCGCATATAGGAATCTGGCTCTTCAAAATGGTGCAAGGCTGATCGCAAATACTGACGTTGTTTCGATCGTTCAAAATGGTGACAGGGCTGTCGTACATACAAAAGATAATGAATATCACGCTGAAAAGGTGATTGTTTGCGCAGGGGCATGGACCGGGAAGCTCCTTTCCGAATTGAACCTGCCAATTGAACCAACTCGGAAAACGGTTGCCTGGTTTGAAGACGAACAACATCAGTACGGTTATAAAAACTTTCCAGCCTTTGTTTTTCAGCTTGAAGACAGCGCCTTTTACGGTTTTCCGAACTTCGGGAAGGGCATCAAAGTAGGGCGGCATGATGGCGGACAAAAAATGGATCCTGATTTAATGAATCAGGAATTCGGCACGCAGCCCGAGGATGAAGGGGATTTAGCCCGGTTTGTTCAATCGTATTTTCCTTCTGCCTCGAAAACTGCTAGCCATGGTCATGTTTGTATTTATTCGATGACTCCTGATGAAGATTTTATCATTGACGTTCATCCTCAAATGCCCAATGTCTTCATAGCTGCCGGATTCTCCGGACATGGATTTAAATTCAGCAGCGTAGTTGGGGAAATCCTGTCTGAAATGGTGACCGAGGGCAAAACGAAGCATGATATATCAGCGTTTTCACTTGCAAGGTTTTAGAGTAGACTTTTCGGCGTTACAAAAAAAGCCCCAAAGAGACATCATCTCCTTGGGGTAATCAATTTTTGTCAGCTACAATTTTTCCACATTCACACGCCCCGAAAAGAAAGTGGCGCCGCCTCCCATATCTGCGATTCGATCAGGCGTTAGTGTATTTACGAGTTGCTTTGTACCTGGGAGATCAGCCCAAAGCCCTTGCGTGACAACTACTCCTTCCAGTACATTTTCTCCTACAGAAGTCTTGAGCTCACATTCTCCCCGATGGTTCCATACTCGGATCAGATCTCCGTCGTTAATACCTCTCGCTGAAGCATCCTTAACATTCATGTGCAAACGAGGTTCTTTTTCAAGCAGGATATGCTTTTGATTATTTGCAAAGGTTGTGTTTAAGAAATTATGATTTGGCCCGGGCACAAACAAGAACGGAAAGTCACCGTCGTGAACAAGCGGTGTATACGTTGGCAGCGGAGGATATCCGTCCCGTGCCATTTTCTCTGAATAAAGCTCAATTTTTCCGCTTGGTGTTGCCAGTTTTCCAGAGAGCAGGGGCTTCATATTTGCTTTTACATATTGTTTGGAAGCCAGTTCCTCATAATCAATCTCGTCCAGATAAGGATTGTTTTTGTTATCAAGTGCCTGTGCGATCATTTCTGCTTCTGTTTCATATAAAGCTTGATCGTCAAAGCCCATTTCCTCGGCAAGCAGCTGGAATACTTCAACATTTGATTTAGATTCACCGTACTTTTCAATGACCGGCTGCTGGATCTGGATATAGTGATGCCAGTAGGAGGTATACAAATCGGTGTTTTCAAATGCGCTCGTTGCCGGCAGGATCAGATCAGCATACATGGCCGTTTCTGTTAAAAATAAATCATGGACAACGGTAAACAGGTCGTCCCGAAGTAGTCCTTCTATTACTTTATTACCTTCCGGTGCAACAACCGCTGGATTCGTTCCATACACAAACAAACTTTTTACAGAAGGGTCTGCTTCCAGCAGTGCCTGGCCAAGCTGGTTCATGTTGATCGTTCTTGTGTTTTTATTTTGCAGTAGATCAGGGCGCTGCAGAGCCGCCGTATTCGGAGCAAGAAAGCCTCCATTGGATTTGATGGCTCCGCCACCCTTGGCAAGCCATTGGCCGGTAACGGCAGGAAGGCAGGCGATCGTCCGGATGCACATACCGCCGTTGTCATGATGCTGTGGTCCATTTCCAATTCGAATAAACGCGGGTGAAGTGCTGCCATACATCCGGGCCAGTTTATAGATGTCTTCCACCGGAACGCCGGTAATACCTGAAACCGTAATCGGATCATACTGAATAACATGCTTGCGCAATTCTAGATGTCCGACTGTGTATTGCTTCAGGAAGGCTTTGTCTGCCATATTTTCTGCGAATAGAATATGCATCAATCCAAGAGCGAGGGCGGCATCCGTGCCAGGTAAAATAGGGATAAACCAATCTGCAAATTGTCCTGTCTGGTTTTTGTGCACGTCAATTACCACGATTTTCGCGCCTTTTTTCCTCGCATTCTGGGCAAGGGCAACCTGATGCATGTTTGTACTGACGGCATTTATCCCCCAGAATATAATCAGTTTTGAATTGACCGTATCCTCCGGGTCGATGCCAAAGCTGCCGCCCATTGTATATTTATAGCCAACAGTACCAGCTACTGAACAAATTGTCCGATCAAGTTGGGCGGCCCCGAGTCGATGAAAAAAGCGGCGGTCCATTCCCTCGGCACTCAGTCTTCCCATGTTGCCATAAAAGCTGTAAGGCAGAATACTTTCAGGTCCATCTGTTTGAATCAGCTCCTTCCATCGTGAACCAATCATATTGATCGCGTCACTCCAGCTGATCGGCGCAAATTGTCCTTCCCCTTTTTTTCCAATCCGCTTCATAGGGTATTGAAGCCGGTTCGAATCATAAATTCGCGAGGTCATGTTTCTTACCTTGTTGCAAATATTGCCTTTTGTAACAGGGTGGTCGGTGTCTCCCTGAATTTTTATGATTTTTCCATCTTGCTTATGGACAAGCAGGCCGCATTGATCCGGACAGTCAAGCGAACAGACGGAAGGAAAGATACCGGTTTTTTGGTCAACAAAAGATTGCATGGAATTCTCCTTTAAACATGAAATTGGATACGAACTTTATTAGTTTAGTTATTTAATATAATAAAATAATTGGTAAACACTATCAATAAAATATGATCTATATAACCGCGGGCGAACCTATTTATCTGCATGTAGTAGGTTAAAATTCAAAAATTATTTTTTTCGCCATGCTAAAATGTTACGATAGTAAACAAAAATACGCTTGTTGTTACAAGTCATATCTAAAAGCTTCATAACCCAATGTATGCAGATAAGAGGAGATCATTGTGGAATACATTCAATCAGGAACAAAACAATCGAGACTGGCCAGCATTTCATTATTTCTTGGGGGATTTGTGACGTTTGCAATCCTGTATACGACCCAGCCATTGATGCCGGTTTTTACAAAAGAATTTGGCGTCTCGGCTCCAGTCGCAAGCTTATCTTTGTCTTTATCAACAGGATTGCTTGCGGTTGTGATGTTAATTGCAGCCGCATTATCGGATGCGGTTGGCAAAAGAAAGATCATGATTTTTTCGATGCTGTCGACATCTATCCTTGGATTGCTGTCCGCGTTCAGTCCAAATTTTATGACTCTCTTAATCTACCGGGCTTTGTTAGGGATATTTATCGCCGGAATTCCTTCGATTGCGATGGCATATGTCTCGGAAGAATTCAGTCCGAAAGAAATCGGCAAGGTGATGGGACTCTATATAAGTGGAACAAGTATAGGCGGGCTTTCTGGACGAATTGTTACGGCTGCACTTACCGATCTGTTCACTTGGCAGATCGCGTTGTCCGCGGTGGGAATTATGACGATTCTTTTAAGTATTGTGTTTTGGCTGACTCTTCCCGCCCCTCGCCATCTTGTGAAAAAGCCTTTACAATGGAAAGCTGCATGTGAAGCCTATAAATCTCATTTTAAAAATAAACAACTGATGACCCTGTTGGCGCTGCCCTTTTTATTAATGGGGAGCTTTGTAACCTTATATAATTACATAGGCTTTTTACTCGTTGAACCACCCTATAATTTAAGCCAAACAGTGGTAGGATTTATTTTTGTCGTATACTTGTTCGGCACTTTCAGTTCTATTTTTATGGGGAGGAAAGCGGATGAACTCGGGTATTCGAAAACGTTAAAAATTTCTCTTGCGATTATGATTAGCGGTGTAATCTTGACACTTGTCCCTTTATTATTAGTTAAAATATTAGGAATCTCCATTTTTACATTTGGATTTTTTGCCTGTCATTCGATTGCGAGCGCCTGGGTTGGTGAGTCTGCCGTAAACTATAAAGCACAGGCTTCGGCTCTTTATCTACTATTTTACTATCTTGGATCAAGCTTGGTCGGTTCTTTCGGCGGTTACTTCTGGGTACATTTTCATTGGATTGGTGTTGTTTCTTTGATCTTTGGTTTGTTAATGGTTGGATATTTACTCATTGTAAAATCAGAAAAATCCCTCGTTAAAAAAGATAAGACTTATAACATTTAAAAAGTATTTACGATTTGATATAGTGAAAATATACAGTAATCTACCACAGGGCAGGCGAATGTTCCCATGCAAAAAATAATCGTCAAAGTCTATCGAAAAAACGGATTGCATGTCAGGATTGCAGCAACTCTGATCACAAAGCTGCAAAACGAAATAAAGAACCCAAAGGTTTTAAAAAACATCTTTGTTGAGTTCAAAGGAAAACGCGTTGAAGTTATCAATCTATTATCGCTGGTCTCCCTCAAAATTGGGCAAGGTGAAGAGTTTGCGATTTGTTTTGATAAAGCGGTGCCTGAATCAATTTTGAATGAGATCAAGCTTTTCTTTGAACAAATCGACCAGGAGGACAATCGTGATTCGGAAACGGACCGGTTGTTAATGGAGAACTCTGTCATTCTCCAGGAAGCCATCGCCAACTTGCCGAATGGCATGATTGTTGTCAACCAGGAAAACATCATTACGTTTGTCAATGAAGCAGCTGTCAGGCTGCTTGAAATCCCCTCAAATCAACTTTTAAACCAGCAAGCCGATCAAGTTATTCCCCATTCAAAATTACACGAAATCTTGCAAACCGGAGAAATTAGAATAGCAGAAAAGCAAATCTTAAAGAGTTATACGATTCTCGCCAACCGCGCCCCGATTTTTTATGATGGAAAAGTGATTGGCGCGGTGGCGATTTTTCAGGATGTCTCAGATTTGGAAAAGGTAAGCCTTGAACTACAGAGGGAAAAGGAACTTCAAGAAAGACTGAATCTTGTCCTCGAATCTGTCTCAGATTTGATTGCAATGACCGATGAAGAAGGCCATTTTACATATATGAATGAACAAATGCGCGAGTTTCTTTTCAAGATCGATGCAAATGAATCGATTGTCGGGCTGATTGGCAAACGGGAATGGAAGCAGCTGAAAGTTCAAAAGCAATCTGTGTATCGGGTTATGAATCTATTGGAAGACGAAGCGTTTATTACGAAGATAAATCCGGTTTTGATCGATGCTGGTTTTCGCGGTGCGGTCATTTCCCTCAGTCCCTATAACGAGATGAAATCGCTACTCGAAAAATTGGAGCTGATGGAGAAACGGACGGAATATTTGGAGCAGGAGCTGTCCAGGCATTTAGGCTTGGACGAAGCGTTTCAGACGATCATCGGCCACAGTGAAACGTTATTTGAAAGCTTGTCGATCGCCAGTAAAGTTTCGAAAACAAATTCAACCGTGTTAATCACGGGGGAAAGCGGAACGGGAAAAGAACTCGTTGCCCGTGCGATCCATGAATCAAGCAAAAGGCAGAAGGGGGCGTTCATTCGCGTTAACTGTGCCGCAATTCCTTATAATTTGATCGAAAGCGAATTGTTCGGCCATGAAAAAGGAGCGTTTACAGGAGCGTTTAAAACCCACCAGGGGAAGTTTGAACTGGCGAACGGGGGAACGATTTTTCTTGACGAAATTGGCGATCTTAATTTTGACCTGCAGGCAAAGCTTCTCCGTGTTCTTCAGGAAAGGGAGATCGAGCGGGTCGGCGGCAATCGGACGATCAAGCTTGATGTCCGTGTGATTGCCGCTACGAATGAAGATCTGCATCGATTAGTGCAAGAAGGGAAATTCCGGGCCGATTTATATTACCGGTTAAACATCATTCCAATCCACCTGCCGGCATTACGGAATCGCAAAGAAGATATTCCTTTATTAGTCGACCACTTCCGGCAAGTGTATAATGGCCAGTTGGGAAAAAGTATCAAGCGCTACGAAAAAGGATTTTTAGAAGCGATTGGGGACTATCATTGGCCAGGCAACATCAGGGAACTGCAAAATACGATTGAGCGGGCCGCTACTTTGACCGAGGATGGAACCCTGTACTGCAAAGATCTGCCCGAGTATATATTAAATCGCGATTCGTCCTCTTTTAAAATTCAATTAAACGGAGATCTTTTACCGTTAGAGAAATATGAACGGCAAATTTTTGAGCATGCCGCACCCAACTATCCAAGCTACAATCAATTAGCGCGGGCGCTGGGAATCACGCATAAAACGGCGGCAAGCAAACTAAGAAAATACCAATTGGAGCATTTGCTTGGGAAAAATTATCAACACTCTTGAGAATAATTCCCCAAGTTTTTTTAAAAATAATGAAAACGCCTTCATTTATCAATCGTTTCATGTTGGCACGCTTCTTGCATTCATAATGAATGAATCGAAAAGGAGGGCAATAATAATGAAAAAGCTAATTAATCATCCTGAAGATGTAGTCAAAGAAATGGTGGAGGGATTTATTGCGGCATATCCGAAGCGGCTCAAACAAGTTCCTGATACGTCTGTCATTGTTCGCGCTGATGCACCGGTGCAGGGGAAAGTCGGAATTGTCAGCGGAGGCGGCAGCGGGCATGAGCCGGCACATGGCGGGTTTGTTGGTCCAGGAATGCTTGATGGCGCGGTGGCAGGGGAAGTTTTTACTTCACCGACACCGGATCAAGTGTACGAGGCGATTAAAGCGGTTGATGGCGGCAGGGGTGTCCTTTTAGTTATTAAAAATTATACCGGTGATGTGATGAATTTCGAAATGGCCGCAGAGTTGGCCGAAGCCGACGGGATTCAAGTTGCCAAGGTCGTTGTCAATGATGATGTTGCCGTCGAAAACTCTACATATACGGTCGGAAAAAGAGGCATTGCCGGAACGATTTTTGTCCATAAAATCGCCGGGGCCATGGCTGAAACGGGGGCATCACTTGAAGAAGTAACGGCTGTTGCTAACAAGGCGATTGAAAACCTTTGTTCAATGGGCATGGCGTTATCGCCAAGCACGGTCCCGGCAGCAGGAAAACCGGGCTTTACAATCGGCGAAAATGAAATGGAAATCGGCACAGGCATTCATGGCGAGCCGGGCATTGAAAGAACGGAGATTAAAAGTGCGGACGAAGTGACGGATACGCTCCTTTCAAAGGTGCTTAACCATCTCCAGTTAGCGCCAAACAGCAAAGTGGCTCTGATGATTAACGGACTCGGTGCGACACCGTTAATGGAGCTCTATATCGTTAACCGGCGGGTAGCGAAAATCCTGCACGAAAAGGAAATTGAAGTGCATGAAACTTTTATTGGCGAATACATGACATCCATCGAAATGGCAGGCTGCTCGATCACGATTCTCCGACTTGATGATCAACTAACAGAGCTTCTCGATGCGAAAGCAGATACGGTTGCTTTTAAGAAATAACAGAAGGGAGTTATTCGGATGGGTTTTGGAATAGAACAAGCCAAACAGTGGCTCACGCAGCTTAGTGAAGTATACCAGCAACAAAAAGAGTATTTAACCGAACTGGATCAGGCGATCGGTGATGGCGACCATGGCATCAACATGGCAAGAGGCTTCAAAGAGGCTGCGCAGAAAATCGGGAATACTTCGTACGCCGACCTGGGCAGCTTATTTAAAGATACCGGGATGACGCTTCTTGCGAAAGTCGGCGGCGCATCAGGGCCGTTATATGGAACTGCTTTTTTAAAGGCGGCTGGCGCATTGAATGATAAGCAGGAAATCACGATTGCGGATTTAACCGCTGCTTTATCCGCTTCTGTTGAAGGGTTAAAGCAGCGCGGCAAAGCAAGCTTGCGGGAGAAGACGATGATCGATGTTTGGGAACCTGCCGTCGACTATTTACAGGAACATCAGGACAAAATAAATTGGGATGACTTTATTTTATTTACGCAAGAGAAAATGGAAGGAACAAAAGATATGGAAGCGAAAAAAGGCCGGGCCACGTATCTCGGAGCACGTTCTGTCGGGCATATCGATCCAGGTGCCGCTTCATCCCATTATTTGTTCTCGGAATTAGCGAAAGCGTTTAAAGGAGCACAATCATGAGTTATGTAGGCATCGTGTTAATTTCACACAGCAGGGATATTGTTAAAGGCCTGGAAGCATTATTAAGGCAGATCCAGCAGGATGTTCCATTGGCGATTGCTGGCGGAACGGAAGCAGATGATATCGGCACTGATATGTTTGACATTAAGAAAGCGATCGAATCGGTGTATTCGGACAAGGGTGTCGCCATTTTATTTGACCTCGGAAGCGCCTTATTGAATGCGGAGATGGCGATCGAAATGCTCGAAGGCGAGCAGAACATTAAAATCGCCGATGCTCCTCTTGTAGAAGGTGCGTATGCTGCGATTATTGAGTCAGGGATCGGAAGCTCGATTGATGACGTCATTGCCGCTGCTGAAGGAGCAAAGCATTTGGAAAAGATCCAAAGGTAACAGACATAAGAGGTGAACAGGATGATAGAGAGAGAGATTACCGTTACAATCGATAAAGGTCTCCATGCCAGACCTGCAGCAGATCTCGTCAAAACGCTGAACGGATTTGAAAGTAAGGTTGATTTTTTTGCCGGAGCAAAGCAGTTCAACCCGAAAAGCGTGTTAAGCATGATGACAGCATCGATTAAACAGGGACAAACGATTCGGGTTGTAGCCGAGGGAAGCGATGAAAGGGAAGTAATTGACTGGCTTACTAAATTTCTTTGAAAGGTGAGACTATGAGCTTTAACGGTCAACAGATTATCCCGGCCGCTAAAAATATGAAACAGTTTGAATTATTTCTTGAAAGCAGCTGTGATTACGGAGTTTTACTCGAAATTCACATCGCTCAATTAAAACATGTCTCACAAATGGCCTGCCAATATAATAAGAAAATACTCATCCATGCGGACTTGGTCCATGGATTAAAAAATGACGAGTATGCTACCGAGTTTCTATGCCAGGAAATCAAGCCATTTGGGATAATCTCGACTAGGCCCAATGTGATTGTCAAAGCAAAGCAAAAAGGTGTGCTTGCAATTCAAAGGATTTTCCTGCTCGATTCCCAAGCGATCGAGAGAGGCTACAGCCTTTTGAAAACGACGAAAGCGGATTATGTGGAAGTGCTGCCAGGCATCATTCCCCGCATCATCAGGCAAATGTCAGAAAAAATAACTATTCCGATCCTCGCTGGAGGACTTGTCCAGACCGAGGAAGAGGTAAATTCTGCAATTAATGCCGGAGCCATTGCCGTGACCACTTCGAGGGTCGAGCTTTGGAGAGCTCCGTGGATTTAATGATGTAATAACATGATATTTTTTAGGCTGTCGACCTTTATCGGCAGTCTTTTTGTTTTACTGATTTTCTTTTTAATACAGTGTTATTTAGAATAGTAGGATTAGGAAACGCAAATTTCGAAAAAAACTAGAAATAGCTTACATTACTCTCTCTGACGATTTTGCCATTCCTTTGCTTATGTTTTGCGGCGATTCTATATATCAGGTATGAAGGGAGTAAGCACGCCAAGATTCGTCCTATTATTATAATGAAAATACCAAATGTGTCCATTAGATTATCCTTTCAGCATTTGAATGTCTAATTTTATTATGCCTAACACAATCAATTTAACCCCCCCCTTCTTAAACTAATCTGCCCCTTTAGTCACCCCCATGCAGCGCAAAACCTGTGAATGCAGATAAGGAGCTATTAGTGGGAGTAATAGTAGGACAATTTGGTCGATTTCACTTAAACGAATACCGAAAAAAAGTGAAATCAGACTTCGAAAAAACTTATCCGGATTATAAATGAGTTGCTGATTTCCATAGACCGTCCTTCTGCAACTGACACATTAACAACAGGGTAATCCTTTTGTTTCTTATAATGGAAATGTTTCATTCACATATTGATAATGACTCGAGTAAAAATTAAAAAAGCATTAAACGTTTATATAAGGTGGTGATTAATAATGCAAAATCAACAACAAATATGGTTGCCATTGCTAGCCTCTGCCGGTATTGGTGCAGCAGCTTTTTATAGTATGACCAGAGGCCAGGGTATGGGACAAACTATCCAGCAATTTCTACCACTAGCAGCAGGAATGGGTAACAACGGTCAACAGATGCAACAAAACACTCAGCAGAATCAGCAAAATCAGCAGAATCAGCAAAAGACTAAACAAAATCAATCATCCTTTAATTAGCTATATCAATGATTTGAGAAATTGTATATTATTACCGTTAATAAAAAAAGGGGGAACGGTGAAGATAATATTGTATATAACTGCTGATGGAAGGAGCGTAATATGAATAAAAAGTGGTTAACACTATTAATAGCAGTTTTTTTATCTTCCACCATGTTAATGGGTTGTAACAACGGAGATGATGCACCTCCAGGAGTGGATAATAACGATACGATAAACGAAGATGATGAAAATGATAAGGATCCCGATTCCGAAGATCCAGTTGAAGATCCTGAAGATGAAGACCCAGATAATAAAGATGAGTAATGATCAGCAATAAGTTTCAACACCGTTTGTTTTCAAACGGTGTTTTGTATGCTTCAAATTGAACTGTCCTAAAAAAGATAAGAAGCAATTTAACTTTTCCAATGTGATAAATTCTGGCTGACTTTAGCGTAACTTCACCGGCGGGGATTAAAGTGTTTGCGAATCAGCACTACAATCAGCAATAGTAATGGAATACCGATTTGAAAAGGGAGATGCAGATAAATCGGAACTATTTTTAATCCCACTTCCAGATGTTCCGGAAAATTGCTTGCCATATAGATAGAGCCTGTCAGTATGATGAGACCGACCGAACTTATAATAATGTATCGATGTTTCGCCACTTTAAATAGATCCTCAATTCCCTTTACCGCTGCATAAAAAAAGATCACAATCTTAAAGAAACCGCCGATAATCAGCATCGAGATCACGATCGCATCGAGCCGCTGGATAAAATCTGCGATATTAATCTTTTGCACCGTTTTTAACAAAGGAAACATCGAAGTAGAAGCGATATATGGGCCAAGAACAGCAATATTAATAGCTGCTGTTAAAGCGAGCAGCAATCCGCTTACCGTCAAGGCAGACAATCCAATTTTTATTTCCATTTTAGGTTTGTTCAAAAAAGGAAGCAACATGGCAAAGACAATCATCTCTCCAAAAGGAAAGGTTAATGTTTGCGGAAAGGCGGTTGTTAAAACAGGTTTCCAGCCGTTATCCAGAACAGGTACGAGGTTTTCGAATTTTACAACACCGGATGCAAAAAGGAAGAAAAATCCGAAAGCGATTAAAACAATCATAAAGCCAAATAAGATTTCCCCGGTCCTTGCCAAAGTTTCGATCCCCTTGGTGATTCCATACACACTTAAAGCAATCATCGTTGCACTGATCGCAAGCATAGGGGTTTCCCGGAACGTTGATGTTAGAAGCAAATCCGAGAAATCACGCAAAACCCGTGCGGCGAGATAAACGAAATAAACGATGTATAAAAAAGTGACTGGATAACCGATCCATTTACCAAGGATTTTCGGAATATAACTGGTTAAGGGGAGATTCGGATAGTGACGGAAAAGATACCTGTAGACAAGAAATATCAGCAATCCCCCTGTCATCCCGAAAAGGACCGCCAGCCAGGCATCCTGTTTCGCCTGCATTCCCAATCCAACGACAACAGCACTTCCAAGTTCAAACAAAAAGATTAATGCAAACAATTGGGATGGACTAATTTGCACTTTTTCCATAGCTTATCTATCCTTCCGCCTTATCGATTGGTTCCTTTAAATATTTTTTTCGGAATATCGCGACCACCAGCAGAAGTAACGGCAGAAAAAATCCATATGTTAAAGTAAATGGGAACCATGTTTTAGCAAGGAGTGTTTGAAAATAAACCATATTCGGACTGATTATGATCGAAAGCACGACAAGAATCATTCCTAAAGGAAGGGTTAGTGGCCGATATTCTTTCAGTTTTAATGTTTGGGCAAGTCCTAAAACAGAAGCATAAAAACATATGGTTAGTTTAAAAAAGATCGTGATAAACCACATTCCGGCTACAATCGCTTCAATCCGCTGCAAAAAATTAGCAATGTCTATTTTTCTGGCTAAAACAAAAGATGGGTATAGATTTCTGGCTGTATAATCAGCACCTAGAACCAAAATGCATAATGCTGTAATGATGATTATCACAATTCCGCCAATCAATGATCCCGTTAAAAAAGCTTTCCGCACTTTATTTATGCTATTGACAAAAGGATATAGCATCAACATAATCACTGTTTCCAAGTAAGGAAAAGCGACAACAGAAAGACTCCCCCTGATGACTGGTTTTATTCCCTCCTCAAAAACGGGCTGTATCTTTTGAAAGTCGATTTGCGGGATAATAGAAAAGACAACAATCAGAAAAAAGATGATTGTCCACGGCATCAAAATTTCTCCTGCCCGAGCTATTGGTTCAAGGCCGAGACGCGTCCCCATAATCACCACACTTAAAAACATAATATGAATAACCTCAATTGGAGTCTCTGGCATGATTTGCACTGTCACGAAATCTCCGATATTTCGAAGAAGGAGTGCCGCAAGGATGAAGAAGAAGGAAAAATAAAGAAGAGCAACGATTTTGCCCAGCCACTTGCCGAGAATTTCCTCACAATATTCAACCAATGTCATCCCGGGGAACCGATTTCCAATCGTGGTGTATAACCATACGAACAATAAGCCAATCCCTCCTCCGAGTGCAGCTGCCATCCATGCATCCTGTTTTGCTTCGGCAGCCAGAACGGAAGGTGAAAACAGGATCGCAGGCCCAAGCATAAAGAGAATCATTAGCACTGTAAACTGGCTTACGCTGATCTTTCCTTTTTCCAGCAATCGTTTTCACCTGTCCTTCTATGTCAAAAAACTAAAGATAAAATCGCTGAAACGCTTATAAACAAAAGCAATCCGATCCATGGGATTGGGAATATCCTTGTGTAATCCCTGGGCTATGCTTAATCCTGTTCCAAATAGCAGAAGGATTGAAAAAACCAATAGTTCTTTTTTAAGCCTTTTCCTTAAAAGATAGGGTACTTCCTTAATCACGATGATGACCGCAACAGCCAATATCCCTGCACTTACCCACATGCGGATTTACTCCTTTAATTCATTTAAGAAGGATTTACTTAATGTTCCTATGCGCCGAATCTTTACATCCACCTTGATATTTGCCTGAAGGTTGACAAATTCCTTCTTCCAATCTTTTTTTGCTTTTTTCCAATATGCCGGGTCTGCTTTATGTATTGCTTCACCAAAGCCAAATATATCGGATTTATAGTCTTTTTGAGCTTTATTTAACGCTGCTTCAATATCACTTTGAATGGCTTGTTCTGTTTTTGTTTCCAGGTCATAAATGGTTTGGGTTTTGGATAAATCAACCTCGCCGCATTGTACTTCCGCAACATTTGCTTCTGTTCGAACGGTGACATCTACTTCTGGCCGCCCATTTACAACCTTGCCTGAGACCTTTGTTTTGGAACGTATTAACTCCACGCTAATATTCCCCTTTTTTGGGCATTGGACTGTAACAACAGTACTTTTCACTTTGTCATTAATAAAGTTCGCCCCTTTGCTTTCGTCCTCGTTTAACCAGCCAACCAGTTTATCTTTATAAAATGCAGCCATTCCATTAATCTTTAAAATGGCCTGAGGACTTGTCTTTTGGATATTCTCCCTTTTTTCTCCTCTTGCCGGATCTCCTGTAACCTCAACTCCTGTTAACAAAGGATTGGTTCCGGCAGCCACCAGGTCGGATATGAGTTCATCCAATGTTTGGGTAGCGGTCACTGCCCAGACTTTCTGTGATGTCTCAAGTGACTCGAACATCTTATTGGCCGGGATTTTTTCTAATGGGATCGAAAAAATTTTCAGCACCTGTTCCGCCGTTGTTTCCTTTGCGACAATAATGAAAAAATCGGTACGGAACTCCGGATCTCTGGAAATCAGGTCCAGCGTTTTCGCAATTCCTTCTTCTCTTGCCAATTCTTCACCTATGACAAACAAGCGAAGATGGGCAAAATAGATTTTTCTTGGCGATTTGATTGTCATTTTTCGGACTGCCTCCATCATGGAGTCGCCCGTTGAGGTAAGTGTTACGATCGGTGAATTGGTTCCTCCACCCTTTTGCGTAACTATTTCTCCAGGATTGACGATTTGAGCAGAAACCTGATATTGCTCCCCTGATTTATCAATTCCCATCGCTACAGCGATCGCGAGTTCATTCAATTCACGACGGTTCCAGCAACCTGTAAGCGGAACGAGCAGGATGATAAGCACAAAGGACATCAGAACTTTGTGTTTCATAAGCGCCCCCCTCTATTTCCCCTCAGGTTTGCCGGTAGGGGAATTTTGTTCGCGAATCACGTTTTTCTGGCTTATTAAGCGCGGACGCGAAAACATCCCCCAGATCGGTACACGGAATATCATGTCCTTTTGATCTGCAGGAATTAACGGGCCGAACGGCGACATATACGGGATGCCGAAAGAGCGCAAACTGCATAGGTGCAGGACAATGGCCATGATCCCAATCGTAATGCCGAATAAGCCAAATGATGCGGCAAGAATCATCAAACCAAAACGCAACATTCGAACCGAGATGGCCATATTAAAAGCAGGCAACACAAAACTCGAAATCGCAGTGATCGCAACGACGATGACCATGGCGGCGGAAATAATTCCGGCTTCCACTGCTGCCTGGCCAATAACTAGAGCTCCGACAATCGATACCGCTTGCCCAATCGCTCTCGGCATTCTGACTCCTGCCTCCCGTAAAATTTCAAACGTGACTTCCATCATCAGCGCTTCCACAAACGCCGGAAAAGGCACTCCCTCTCTTTGCGCCGCTAAATTGATCAACAGCGGGGCGGGGAGCATCTCTTGATGAAAGGTAGTTACCGCAATGTATAGCGACGGCGCGATCATGGAAATGGCTAAAGAAGTATACCGCAAAAACCGGATCAAACTTCCGATATCCCAGCGTTGATAGTAATCTTCCGCAGCTTGCAGAAATTGCCCGAAAATGGCGGGAACCAATAAAACAAATGGAGTCCCATCCACTAAAATCGCAATACGCCCTTCTAGAAGTCCTGCGGCCACTACATCAGGTCTTTCGGTATTATAAACTGTAGGAAAAGGGGTATAGGTTTCATCTTCAATCAGTTCCTCAATATAACCGGTTTCCAAAATCCCATCGATATCAATGCGATTAAGCCGTTCGCGGACCTCATTAAGCACCTTGTCATTGACAATGCCATTGATATACATGATCGATACTTCCGTTTTTGTGACTCGACCGATTTCGAATGTTTCCAGCCAAAGGCTGGGATCTTTAATTCTTCGTCTGATTAACATCGTATTATTTCGAATGGTTTCCGTAAATCCTTCCCTTGGTCCGCGAATAACGGTTTGAGACGATGGCTCTTGTACACCCCGCTGTGCCCATCCTCTTATCGCGACGATCAGACCCTTGGCAGTCCCATCGATTAAGATGACAGTATCTCCTGATAAAATAGCGGTAAGTAGGGTTTCAAAATCAGTAACATCCTTAATTCCACCTACTGCAAGTGCTTGTTCTTTTAACAGTTGCAAGGCGGTATTTGGGTTGGCGGAAATCTTTTGATCTAGTTCCGATCGCCTCATATCTAGCAATAATGATTCCATAATGAAATTATTAATAGCTTTGGCATCGGCCAGGCCATCGGTATAAAGCACGGCAGCGCGGATATTGGCTTTATTGCCGATGCGAATTTGCCGTATTGTTACATCCGAACTATTGCCAACCGCATTTTTCACAAACTGGATATTTTCTTGAATACTCGATTTCAGTGGCTCCTTTTGATTCGGCCCGGTCGGATCTTTTTTTGCAGTGGAGGAAAGTTTTATTATTTTTCTGATGGTATTTTTGAAAGATCTCAAGAATCTCCCCGCCTCTGCATAGTCATTATTACCCATTATGGTCTTAATGCGAATCTTTCATACTTCTTAGTGGCTAGCAAACTTTTCACCCAGCAAAAAAAGAGCTGCCGAAGTTCGGCAACCCTGTTATGGGCAGGAGCGTGCACTATTATTTGGCGACTTCCTGCGAATACGAACACGGAAGCAAAGATATGAAGAATCTTTTATGCGTTTAACCCCTGTTTCTTCTCTGGTTTTAATATAAAGAAGAGAAGGATCGGAAGTGCAAGTTCAAATATGAGCGCAAAGACCGGCCAAGTTTTATTTAAATTCATAAGCTGCACAGTATCCCTAAAAAACAAAAAGGAGCACACATATGCAAGAGCGGCGAATGGAGTGGTTAGAATTTTCGCGGATGTATCCGGGATGATTGTTTGAATACCGTAGCATACAATATATAAGCTGTAGGCTATTTTTGCGATGATCGTAGGCATCCATATCCCAACAAGCGGAAGGTCAAATCGATCAAGGAAATCGGTTACCTTCAAGTGCCGGACAAGTTCATAGCTGGGGTAAAACAACCTCGGCAGCATGTTTGTTCCAAGGATTAGCTGTGATGACAACACTAATATAAACAGCATTCCTGTCCCGATTAAAAGGGAGAATATGCCGTAGCGCACGCGGAAGGTGATATGGGAAAATAGAAAAAAAACCGCGATTACTTCACCCAAATATGCGACAAAGAACCAGGACCCTTTTAAAACACCTGGCAGATTTATTTCTTTATAGGGCATGATCAGAATTGGGTCAAACTCCCTTGCCAGCAGAAGTGGAATAAACAAGAAGGCCATCGTCATTACAGGAAAATAAACTTCTGTAAACCTGCCCATTGCTTCAACGCCACCGCGACTGATATACCAGACCGCGAGTATTAACAGGATGGCGGAAATAAAGATCGGTGTATCAGGCAGTAAAACAATATCAACAAAATCCATCAGCATTCTTATATCGCGGACAAGAATTAGAAAAAAAAACAATACGTAGAAACCGATAATAATTTTGCCGAGTAATGAAAATCTCTCTGCTAAGGCCTGGAATATATTTTGCCCGGGAAATCTGGCGGCAACCTTCGACATTAAGAAAACCGGTGGCAAAATAATCAAGCTTGCAACGATGAGCGCTAAATAAGTATGCTGGCGGGCATAAACAGCCGCCTGGGCAGGTACGGTTACCAAGGTTGCACTTAAAATAAACGTTGCGCCCATTAAGATCACTTGATGATGCGAGATTTTATTCACAGTAATCTGCTCCTTATGAAATAGGATCGAACGGTTCTAATAAAAAATGAAGCCACATGGAAGGATTAACATGGTCCGGATTATTCAGGATATATACTTGGAGTGCGGCGCTGATTAGAAGTATACCAATCGTGATTGTCCGAGTTATTTTTGTCGCCTTCTTAAGGTTTTTCCGTTCAAGTAATAAGATGATAATAACGACAATGCTAACAGCTAAGATGTGTCTAATCATTTATCAAATGACTCTCCTTTCTGCCTAAAGGAGTAATGACAGCTCCGACGTTTTCGATATGAATATCAGGTTTTACGGCAACCTCCACTTCTGGATAGATCTCTCCCCACCTGTTTTCGATTTTCTTCCATTCAGCCGGTTTTTCGTTATAAATGAGTTGTCCAAATCCTACAACATCAGCCTTATATTCATGCTGTAAGCGATCCATCGACTTCAAAATGTTGTCTTTTATTTCTTTGTTGAGCTTCTGCTCTAACGCGATAATATTCGTCTCTGAGTCAATATCGTAATTCGATTCATTTTCAACTACCACCCCTCTACCCTTGATCGACATTTCCATTGTGATTTTGTCTCTCTTCACAATGGGTTTTACGTCGACTGTATATTCTTGTATTTGCGTCACGATCTCGTCGACTCCTGCGGGAGGGCGAACGATTATTTCAGGCTGTTGTGCTTCTCCCATGGCCAAGAGAGCACCTGTGGCTTGATTCGATTTTAAAAATCCCACCAATTTATTATTTTTAAAAACAGCCAGGCCCTCAATCTTTATCAGTTTCTTTTGGTTTTTATCGGCAACTGCATATGGGAGAGCGAGATCGACGCCATCTGCAATCATAATATTGACTACATGCTTGAGTGATCTGGGTTCCTTCATTGCTGTTAACGCTAATTCACGTATGGCTTCAGACGGAAAATTCTCCATAGGAACGTCTGTTTCCAGTATTTTTTTGGCCTCCCCCCTGGTCACAATCATTAAGGCCGATAACCGGTTTTGTGGAATCCTTCCTAATACATCGATGATTGGCTCTATTCCGGAACGCGCCATTTCTTCTCCAACCAAAATCAACCGTCTATGGGCAAAGTTAAGCTCTCTTGGGTTGGATCTCTGTTGTTGATTATTAATCTCCCGAATGTTTTTTCCTTCAGTTGATTGCATCAAATACGATTTTCCACCGCTTGTACCGCCGCCGCCCCCCTTGCTACCAGCCCCGCCAAGCTGTCCTGGCAATGCAACCTGAACCGTCGATCTATATTGCTTGTCAGATTTATCAATAGCTGTTCCCATCACAAACGCGACATCGTTGATTTCCTGGCGGTCCCAGCATCCGGTCAAAGTTAGCAGGACTGAAGCAAGTACGAAATAGCGAAGCTTTTTAAGTTTCATTTACCGTCACCTTTCTCATTGAGTCAGGAGTTGTTATCCTCCTGCATGCGTTTTAGGTTATGCCGTGCATAGGTTGACGGCCTCGAAAACATTCTCCACCACGGTGCCCTGACAAGGATATCTTTCACTTCGTTTTTTCTTAGTGGAGCTATTCCGGAAAAGTAAGGAACGCCGAATGAATTGAGCTGGCATAAATGAGTGATTAAAATAGTGGAACCGATAACTATTCCATATAAACCAAATGCAGCGGCCAGTATCATAAGCGGGAATCTCATTAAACGGATAGCGATCGCAAAATTGAATCTTGGTATCGTAAAAGAGGCAATACCTGTTAACGAAACAATGATCACCATCGGAGCGGATACAATTCCCGCCTCGACAGCTGCCTGGCCGATGACGAGGGCTCCGAGAATACTTACCGCTTGTCCGATCGTTTTTGGCAGCCTCACACTTGCTTCCCTTAGTGCTTCAAACGCTACCTCCATAATTAATGCTTCCACAACAGCAGGAAAAGGGATAGCCTCCCGCGCTGCCGCTATACTCAGTATTAATGTGGTTGGAAGCATATCATGGTGGTAGGTAATCACGGCTATATAAAGAGCAGGTGTGAAAAGCGCCACCATTAAGAAAAAATATCTCAACCAACGAATGAAGTTTGAAGCATAAAATCTTTCATAATAATCCTCGCTTGCATGCAGCATTTGCCAAAATGTGATCGGGCCGACCAACACAAAAGGTGTATTGTCGACGAAAATCGCAAAACTGCCTTCTAGCAGCTGCCCGGCTACAGAATCGGGCCGTTCCGTATACTGCAGCTGGGGAAAAGGTGAATAAGGATTATCCTCAATAAGTTCCTCAATATATCCAGATTCAAGAATACTGTCGATTTCAATCCTGTTTAAGCGTTTTTTTACATCATCCAGAACGTTAGGGGGAATGATTCCGTCTATGTAACTAAGAACAATGTTGGTCTGGGTTTGTTTTCCCAGTACCATTGCTTCCATTTTTAATTTAGTGGATTTCAACCTGAATCGAACGAGAGCCGTATTTGTCCGTAAATTCTCCGTAAATCCTTCTCTCGGTCCGCGAATCGACGCCTCTGTTGCAGGTTCCTCCACGCCCCTGCGAGTCCCCTCCCGAACGGATATAAGCAAGGCGTCAGAATGGCCTTCGACAAAAAGGGCAGCATTCCCGGACAGGACGGATGAAAGAATATCCTGATATTTATTTGTTTTGGTAACGCTCGGATATGACACATTGTTTTCAACCGTACCAGGGAGATCATCAGCAGGCGTGACCCTTGTATACTTATAAATTAAATGTTCGATCATGTTGTCTGCAATCGCTTTTGCATTCACCATTCCATCGATGTAAATAACCAATCCTTTTAAAGACTGTTTTATAGCAATGTCTCGATAAACAACATCGGAGCAGTCCTGAAAAAGCACCTTTAATAAATCGATATTTTCTTTAAGGGTAGTGGAGACCTTCTCTTCGATAGAACTTGCGGGATTTTCCTGTTGTAAAATCTCCGTAAAATCCCTTTCCGTTACTTTCTTCTTTCTGTCTAGTTTCATCATACTGTCTCACTTCCCTTAAAAACCATGATAGGAATTAATGTATCCGCAGGTTAGCAAATATATGTAAATAGCCTAATTAAAGCAGAAGCGGAATTTTTAAGGTGTTTATTTAAAAAAGCGGACATGCTGGGACCCTTGTAACAGGTGGAATTTCCGATTAATTTTTTGAAGGAAAAGAGCGTACTAGAACAGAAGTAGTTAGAGCAATTACATGTACCAATTTTTCTTGAATTTCCATTGAATTTTCTGGTCTAAAGCTAAATATATTGGGGGGAAATGGCATGAAGGAGAAAGAGCTGCACCACATGTGGGAGATGTTTGTGAAAGATGAGAGGCTGCATTGCGATTTAGATCCGATCGTCAAGAGTTCCTGGTTACGGTCGAAAATGAACAAGGTAGATCCGTATCAAGCCACCGGCAAGGAAAAATTATCTGAGCATGAATTAAAGTTGTTGGCAGAAAAGAAGAGAGAATTAATCCAAATTTCACTTCCGCTCATGAACACCCTTTACTCACTTGTAAAAGGATCGGGATTTCTTGTCATTCTCTGCGATGAAAGCGGTTACTTATTAAAGGTGATTGGCGATAGGGATCCATTAATCGCTGCGGAAAAAATTCAGTTCGTTGAAGGGGCGAATTGGAGCGAAGAGGTGATGGGAACGAATGCGATCGGTACAGCCATCAAAGTCGGGACGCCGATCCAAATTTTTTCCTATCAGCACTATACAATCGCCACCCAATCATGGACATGCTCGGCTTCTCCGATTAACGAGGGTAACGGCCAATTAGTAGGTGTTTTAAATATGTCGGGGCCGTTTGAAAAAGTCCATCCCCATACGCTCGGGATGGTCGTCTCGACGGCAAAGGCGATCGAGAATGAACTGCAGTTAAAAGAAAAAATTGAAAAGAATGAACTGATGAAAAGCTATCTTGAGGAGACAACGAACACACTGAGCGATGGAATCATCATTATCAACGAAAAAGGAACGATTATTAAAACGAATAAAACGCTCCAGAAGATGCTTCACTTACATCCAGATGAAATTGAAGGTGTAAAGCTGACGAATGTCTTTGAAAATAGAACAATCGAAAGCTTCCTGTTGCTGAGCCAGGAGGTTGTTGACAGGGAAATAAAGCTGCGAATTCGCAAAAACGGCGTCCATCTGTCCGTATTGTTCAATGCGAAGCCGATTATCAGGGGACTCCAAGTCATCGGTTCGCTTGTAACGGTGAAAGAAATCAAAAAGGTTCGCCTGTTTGTCAATCATGTATCAGGGAATCAGGCAAAGGTTACTTTTAATGAGATGATTGGAGAAAATGAGCGCTTTCTCGATTGTCTGCACGAGGCAAAGCTGGCCGCCCAATCGGCATCAACTGTGCTGATCATGGGGGAAAGCGGAACGGGAAAGGATCTTCTGGCACAAGCGATCCACAATGAGAGCAGCCGCAGGCAAAATCCGTTTCTCGCCATTAATTGTGGCGGGATTCCAAGAGATTTGCTTGGCAGTGAGCTGTTCGGGTATGTGGAAGGAGCATTTACAGGAGCCAGAAAAGGTGGCAGTGCCGGGAAGTTTGAGCTGGCTGACGGCGGGACGCTTTTTTTAGATGAAATTGGCGAAATGTCATTAGAGATGCAGGTTCTCCTGCTGCGCGTGTTACAAAATCGCGAGGTGGTCAGAATCGGCGGTTTCAAAGTAGTACCTGTCAATGTCCGGATTATCGCTGCCACGAACAAAAACTTAAAGCAGGAAGTCCAAAAAGGCAACTTCCGCGAGGACTTGTATTTCCGATTGAACGTCATGCCGATTACGATGACCAGTCTGCGGGAACGCAAAGACGATATCCCGCTCTTAGTCCATCATTTTTCAAGCCAGCTAGCCTACGGTTTGCAGAAAAGTATCCCGGCGATCCGAAACGAAGTGATGGATTTATTAACAAAATATCAATGGCCTGGAAATGTTCGCGAGCTGCAAAATATATTGGAACGGGCGATTGTGAAATCTTCCGGAAGGGACCTTACCGCTGATTTGTTTCCGGAAGAAATAACCGGACTGCACAGCTTGCCTGAAAATCCCCGTTTATTGTTACCGAGAAAGGATGAATTAAAAAAGCAGGCGTTAATGGATTCGATCACAAAGTACAACGGAAATTTCAGTAAAGCAGCCAAATATTTAGGCATTTCCAGAAGCACGCTGTATCGGCAAATGGAACGGTACAATATTCGCTAAGAAATGATAACATGAGCGAAATTGATGATATATATTGAAAGTTGACGATAAGTCTGGAAAAGTTGACGATAACTTGTGCGAAGTTGGAGATAAGTCTGGAAGTTGACGATAAAATAGCCGAAGTTGACGATAAGTCTGGAAAAGTTGACGATAACTTGTGCGAAGTTGGAGATAAGTCTGGAAGTCGACGATAAAATAACCGAAGTTGACGATAAGTCTCGAAAAGTTGACGATAACTTGTGCGAAGTTGGAGATAAGTCTGGAAGTTGACGATAAAATAGCCGAAGTTGATGATATGTCTAAAAAGTTGACGATAAAATAGCCGAAGTTGACGATAAGTCTGGAAAAGTTGAGGAAAACACGGCCGAAGAGGTATAAAAATGAACAGAATCCTGGATCGCAGGGAGCCTGATTTTCAGATAATCGGCAAAAAAGATTTTGAAACAAGAGATTCTTGCGGTACCCGGTAAAAGGCACTGTCGACCATTATCGGATCAACATCTGCATAAGCACGAGATTCTTGCGGTACGCGGTAAAAGGCACACCTTCATCCGGATGGCCGCATCGCCGCTCAGATAACTTTCGTAAAAACTGTCCCGTTTTGCAACACTGTCCCATTAACAAGGGTGCAGCTGTTCCAAAACGGGACAGTCTCTCGTTTTGTCAACCAATAAAGAAAGCGTTTTCATTTTTGGCATGAAACTTGCATCGAAATAGTTGGGAGTATTTTTAAAAAAGGAGGAACTAAAGTGTCATTAACAAGTGAAAAAGTTAGTATTCCTGTTGAGAAGCTGAAGTGGATGTACGAAACAATGGTCAAAAGCCGCTATTACGAAGATACGATGGTCGAGGCTTATAACGAAGGGAAAAAACCGGTTTTCAATATTGGGGCAGGGCCTGTTCCGGGGGAAATGCACCTAAGTACGGGACAAGAGCCGGCTGCCGTTGGAATTTGTGCTCATCTTAACAAGGAGGATACCGTGACGTCCCCGCATCGTCCGCACCATCATGCGATCGCGAAGGGTGTAAATTTAAAAAAAATGACGGCTGAGATGTTTGGAAAGATTACCGGACTTGGCAAAGGAAAAGGCGGTCATATGCATTTATTTGACCCCGAGGTTAAATTCTCGTGCGGAGGAATTATTGCTGCCGGTATTCCCCATGCTGTCGGGGCTGCACTGGCCGCCAAGAAAAAGGGAAAGAACTGGGTAGCCGTTGCCTTTGTCGGCGAAGGAGCAGCCAATGCCGGAGGCTTTCATGAATCCCTGAATCTGGCGGCGGTTTGGAAATTGCCGTTAATCGTCGTTGTTGAAGACAATGCATATGGAATCTCCGTCCCGAAACGCGCTTCAACCGCTGTTGAATCCAATGATAAACGGGCAGCGGCTTATGGAATTGCCGGTGCCTATGTCCGGAACAACGACCCTATTGAAATGTATCGTGTATCGGAACAAGCAATTAAGCGGGCGAGAAATGGCCAGGGTCCAACGATCATTGAAATCGAAACGCACCGCCATCTCGGCCATTTTCAGGGGGATCCGGAGCTTTATCGCGATATGGAAGAAGTGCCAAATCTCCGTAAAATCGATCCGATCGTTAAAGTAAAAGAATTGCTGCTGGAAGGAATCGCAACCGCAGAAGAAATAGAAGAACTGGAATCAAGAGCAAAGCAAGAAGTCGATGAGGCATATGCTTTCGCAAAGGAAAGCGAGTACCCGAAACCGGAAGATGCACTGGCGGATGTGTTCTCAAAATAACCAATTGAAGCAAAGGAAAGGGGATTTCAGATGGAAACGCTAAAAACGCGGATGTTAACAGGAAATAAAGCGATGGCTGAAGCAATTGCCTTGGAAATGGACAGGGATCCAAATGTGTTTGTGTTAGGTGAAGACGTTGGCAAATATGGGGGAATTTTTGGCTCGGCTCAAGGATTATTTGAAAAGTTTGGCGCGGAACGGGTTATGGATACACCCATTTCGGAAACCGCGTTTATCGGTGCGGCGATAGGTGCAGCCGCTGAAGGAATGCGCCCGATTGCCGAGCTGATGTTTGTTGACTTTTTTGGTGTTTGCATGGACCAAATCTATAATCATATGGCGAAAATTCAATACATGTCTGGCGGCAATGTAAAGCTCCCGATGGTATTAATGACCGCTGTGGGCGGAGGCTACAACGACGCGGCGCAGCACTCGCAAACATTATATGCGACATTCGCCCATCTTCCAGGCATGAAGGTAGTCGCCCCATCGACTCCGTACGATTTGAAAGGGATGATGATTTCAGCAATCAGGGATGATAACCCGGTTGTGTTTATGTTCCATAAAACACTACAGGGACTTGGCTGGATGGATCAGCTCGACGCTTCGATTTCACATGTACCGGAAGAAGCCTACACCGTTCCATTGGACAAGGCGAATGTTGTTCGTGAAGGAAAAGACGTCACGATTGTCGGCTTGCAAATGACGATGCACTACGCGCTGGAAGCTGCGGAAAGGCTTGCAAAAGAAGGCGTTAATGCGGAAGTGATTGACTTGCGGTCACTTGCTCCAATCGACAAAGAGACGTTATTAACATCAGTTCGAAAAACACACCGGCTGATCGTCGTCGATGAGGATTATTTATCTTACGGGGTAACCGCGGAAGTGTCTGCGATTGTGGCCGAAGAAGCATTGTATGATATGGACGCACCGGTTAAGCGCATCGCCATTCCAGATGTCCCGATTCCATACAGCCGTCCATTGGAGCAATTTGTGCTTCCGAATGCAGAAAAGATTTTTCAAGAGGCTATGAAACTTGTAAATGAACAATAACAGGAGGTTGTCACCATGTTTGAAGTAAAGCTGCCGCAAACATCCGAGGAGGATTTGGAAAGTGTCATCGTTTTCTGGCATAAATCAGAAGGGGATCCTGTCAAAGAGGGCGATGTACTCGTGGAGGTGCAGACAGAAAAAGCTGTCTTTGAAATAGAAGCCGAAGAAAGCGGGGTACTGAAAGAAATCCTCGTTCCGCGGGGAGAGGTAGCTGGCGTAGGCGATGTGCTTGCTAAAATTGAAACGGCTGCAGAGATTTCCGTCGATGTGGAGCAAACTGATCCGGCAGGGGAAGAGCCGCCAAAAATGAGTGCTGCTGAAGCGGCAGATCCACAGTTTGTCAGGGCGTCGCCGCGGGTCCGCCGCCTGGCCCGGGAGCTTGGCGTCGATTTGGCGTCAGTAAAGGGGACCGGACGAAACGGGCAGCCAACTGAAGAGGATGTTCGCCAGGCAAGTTCACAAGAGGATAGTTCTGAATACACAGCTGTTCCATTCAGCGGAGTCAGGAAAACAATTGCAAGAAGGATGTCTGACAGCCTGCAGGAAACGGCCCAATTAACGGAAACAGCGTGGGCAGATGTGACGTTGTTGGATCAAGAACGAAACCGCATCCAGGACAGCCCTTCATGGAATGATCTTCTGTTATTTGCGGTAGTCAAGTCATTAAGTGCGCACCCGGAAATAAATGCCCATGTGCATGAAGATCAAATTCACCAATACGTTAAGGTTCATTTGGGTGTTGCCGTCGATACAGAGCAAGGGTTATTTGTACCGGTTGTCAGGAATGCAGATGAATTAAGTTTAATAGAGTTAAAAGAACGGATCAGCCAGCTTGTGGAAAAAGCAAAACATAACAGGCTTTCAACTGAGGAACTGTCAGGTGCCACCTTCACGGTTACCAACCTAGGCAGCTTCGGCATTCAATTTTTTACGCCAATCATTAACCGGCCCGAGGCTGCTATTCTTGGTGCAGGCAAAATCGAAACAGACCTTATTTTAAAAGTCGGCCAACCAGCCGAGCGAAAAAGGTTGCCATTAAGCTTAACATTCGACCACCGCGCCATTGACGGAGCACCGGCAGCGAGATTTCTGCAAACCGTGATTCGTTGCCTGGAAGAGCCTGCTGAACTATTGGAAGAGGTTTTGGCAAAATAGATAGACTGTGAGGCTGTCCCTGGGGCAGTCTCTGTTTAATTGTCTATTGTGAAAGCGATGTGGAAGGGGTGGCCATATCCTGGCCACCCCTGCTCGGTTGTTCCTATTTTTTGTTTTTAAGAGGTCATTTTCACTTTCTTTTGCGTAGTGGTCCATTTGCCGCGACTTGGGCTTGTGACTAAGTCATTATAGGCGAGGACGTTCAAGTCTCTTTGGATGGTTCGAGGTGTGATACCAAATTCCTCTACAAGGTCCTGAGTTGTTACAGTTCCATTGTTCCGAATAAACATGTAGATGGACTTGATGCGGTTCAACATTCGGTTAGTTGAAGGTTTCAAAAAACCACTCCCTATCCTTTTTTCAAACCAGTGGCACTTCCTGCGACCGACAGATTCTATTAGGAACATGTCTCCAAATGATATGTAATTTTCTTTTCCCCAGACACTCCTTTTTATTCCTTCGTGAGTAAATCCAAGATGTATATACCTGTACTATTATTATTTTACCCATAAAATCTGATAATTTCTAGCTTTATAAAAAAGTTCACAAAATATTTACTTTTTCAGTGTGTAAAACTTGTTTATTTGCAAAACCAAATGAAGCATCACACCTTTCAGCCTTGTTATTATAAACTATGGTCGAAAACAGGCTTATTATGATAAATTAAACGAAAATTAAGAAAAATAAATAGATGCAACTTATGGCTTCTTAATACCATAAAATCATGGGGATAATTAGAAGAGGAATGGGGAAGTTAAAGGAAACAATGTCCAGGAGGAATCAGCGGCATGAATTTCTTTCAACTCACCAAGGATGCTTTTGAGCAATTCACAGATAAAGAGATGAAGCCCCTCCATGTCGGGGAAGTGATGAATTTATGGTTTTATTTGATCGGTACGAAGCAAACGCTGCGGGGCGATGAAATTTCCCGCAACATTTGCCAGGATGAAGACCTAAAAAAGAAGCTTGACGAGGCTATCAATGATGTGCATAGGCCGATGGTCAAGGAGCTGGAAGAGTTTTTCCTGAAGGAGGGTGTCCCGCTGCCGGACACAACTCCAGAAAAAAACGTTGGAGATTACCGCAGCATTCCGGACGGAGCAAAGATGAACGACGAAGAAATCGCAAACTTTCTCGCCTACAATCTAGTCGTCGGAATCACTTCAGCCGTCAGAGGCATGACGGAAGCTGTAAGAGTGGACGTTGCTTATATGTTTTTGAAATACCAAATGATGAAGGTCGCCTATTCTGTTTCATTTAAGAAAATGATGGAGGATAAAGGCTGGTTGAAAACACCGCCATTCTATAACCAGGAGAGACATAAGTGAAAAGACTGCGCAAGCGCGGTCTTTTGTTTTATGTTTACATAGCAACAAAGTTTTCAAAAAAAGCTTTATAATAAAGGCAGACAAAAAATTTTCCACATTGTTGGAGAAATCGTACTAAAGTTCTAGGAGGATTTTTCAAAGCGATGAAACCAATTGATTGGCTAAAAGAGGCGGTAAGCCGTAAAGATGAATTGATTGATGATACACAAAATTTGCTTCGCATTAAAAGCTTGCTTGATGAGGAAAATGCTACAGCTGACGCTCCGCTTGGTGAAGGCGTGAAAGAAGCTCTGCAGTTTATGCTCGATCTTGGCGACAAAGATGGATTTGTTACAAAGAATGTTGGCAATCTCGCTGGTCATCTTGAGCTTGGCGAGGGTGAAGAGATTGTCGGCGTGCTCTGCCATGTTGATGTTGTGCCGGAAGGGGATGGCTGGACAAGCGACCCATATGGAGCGGAAATTCGCGATGGGAAAATTTATGCCCGTGGCGCTATCGATGACAAAGGTCCGACGATGGCGGCCTATTATGCTATGAAAATTGTTAAGGAGCTTGGTTTTCCTTTAAATAAGCGGGTCAGGATGATCATCGGGACAGACGAAGAGAGTGAGTGGCGCTGTGTAGAGCATTATTTTAAGCATGAGGAAATGCCAACGATGGGCTTTGCTCCAGATGCTGATTTCCCGATCATCTATGCGGAAAAAGGAATAGCCGATTTTGATCTTGTTCAGAAGGCGGCTCAAACAGTAGAAGACGAGTCAAGAATCCAGGTGAACAATTTCCAATCAGGCAGAAGATACAATATGGTTCCGGACTTTGCAAAGGCGTCCTTGTCCGTTCCATACGATCAAACAGAAGTACTGCAGCGCTTTACGGAGTACTTAAAGAAAAACGAGCTTGAAGGAAAATACTATGTCGATAACGGTGAACTGATCCTTGAATTGGAAGGGGAATCTGCTCATGGGATGGAGCCTGACAAAGGAAAAAATGCCGGGCTGCTGCTGGCGGCTTTTCTTTGCCAGCTTGAGACAGATACCAAGTCCCAGCAATTTTTCGCGTTTGTTTCAAAATATTTTTGTAAAGAATCGCGCGGCCGTGGGCTCGGCATTGCCTATTCCGACGAGATTACCGGAGATTTAACGATCAATACGGGGAAACTGTTTTACAGCCATGAAGAAGGCGGAAGACTCGGCTTGAATCTTCGCTACCCGGTTACGTTGAAAATGGAGAAAACGAAAGCAATACTCGCAGAGCTGCTTGAGGAGGAAGGCTTTGTTATCGAGAATTTTTCCGACTCGAAGCCGCATCATGTCGAGGAATCCAATTTCCTTGTGCAAACATTAAAGAAAGTGTATGAACAGCAAACTGGCGAAAAACCCGAATTGCTATCAATCGGTGGCGGCACCTATGCACGTTCCTTGAAATCCGGAGTGGCTTTTGGACCGCTCTTTCCGGGCCGTCCGGACTGTGCACATCAAAAGGATGAACATATTTATATTGATGACCTACTGAAAGCAACGGCGATTTATGCTCAGGCCATTTATGAGTTGGCCCGCTAAATAAGCCGAGTTCTCAAAAAAGAGCGGCCAGCCCTGGGTCAATATGCTTTTAATGAAAACACAAAAAAGGGCCTGATACGGATCGGAAATTACTTCCGGGGTATCAGTCCCTTTTTATTATCAGCAGAAAAAAATCGTTTCGCTTAATAAAAGCCAGTTTTCGCTTAATTCCTGTTTTTTTCGCTTAAATCAGAGGGATTTTCGCTTAATTCCCGCTGATTTCCGCTTAATTATTTTCGGTTGCCTCTGCAAATGTAAAACTTTGTATTTTAATGTAAATATCTGCAATCAAAATACCGCTAGCCGCCTATATTTCAAGCTTTTTTTCCTGAAAAGGGTCAATTCTATTCAAATTGAACTAAAACGGCTCAATTTATCATTTAAATCGAAACTAAAACAGTTCCAATGTTTATTCAAACCGGAACAAATCGCTTGATAAATACCTTTCACCAGTATCGGCCACGATGCAGACGACTACATCGTCGGGTGTCAACTTCTTAGCTGTTTCAATCGCAGCAAAGCAGGCGGCTCCTGAAGACGGGCCAACCAGAATTCCTTCTTCTCTGGCAAGGCGCCGCGTAATGTCGTAAGCTTCTTCATCCTTAATTTGATGAATTTGATCGTAGACATCCTCATTCAATATTTCTGGAATAAACCCGGGGCTTGTGCCGACGAGCTTATGTTTGCCGGGCTGGCCGCCGGATAGAACTGGAGAACCGGCTGGTTCAACGACATGGACTTTTAAATCAGGATAATGGCTGCGCAGCACTTCGCCAGTACCGGTTATCGTTCCGCCTGTACCGGATGTTGCCACGAATGCTGACAAAGTTTTGCCGAGCTCATCCATGGCTGCAATGATTTCAAGAGCAGTCGAATGGCGGTGCGCGTCGGGGTTTGCTTCATTCTCAAACTGCATCGGCATGAAACTGTCGGGAATTTGCTCGGTCAGTTCTCTTGCTTTTAAAATAGCACCAGGCATTTTTTCATCACCGGGAGTTAATACGACTTCGGCCCCATAGGCTTTAAGAAGATTGATTCTTTCCTGGGTCATCGTATCCGGCATCACCAAAATCGCCTTGTATCCCCGTGCAGCCGCGTTCATCGCCAAACCGATTCCGGTATTGCCGCTTGTCGGTTCGATGATCGTTGAGCCGGGCTTTAGTTTGCCTTCTTTTTCGGCAAGGACTATCATATGGTATGCTGCCCGGTCTTTTACACTTTTGCTTGGGTTGAAAAATTCGAGCTTTAAGTAGACGGATGCACCACCGACAGGTGCTAGCCGGTTTAATTTTACGAGTGGTGTATCACCGATTAATTCAGCAATATTATTTACTACTTTCACAATGTTCGTCCCTTTCGGTAAAATAGTATAGGAAGTATGATTAAATGCTTCTCCCTCAGTTTGGAAGAGCCAATTTATTTTATATAATAAATCATACGATAAAAAAGCCTGAATTCGCAAATCGAAGGACTTGAGCTGCGAGCCCGGCAAACAAGAGCCGGGTTTAAGCTTCTGCGATTTGGGAGAGGATTTTGCTAGAATAGGTAAAAGTTATCGATGAAAGGGCGTCTAACCAATGGGTAATCAACCGCATTATTTTATCGCAGTAAGCCTGCCGAAGGAGACGAAACAGCAACTCAATGAAACAGCAAAGCAGCTCGGCGAGGATTTTCCTTTTGCAAAATGGGTTCATGAAGAAGATTTTCACGTTACGCTCGCCTTTCTCGGTGCTTCATCCGATGAGAAGATTGCGAAGACGATCGAACTTACGAATCAGGCGTTAACGAATGTCGGCGCATTTCGACTGACAATCGACCATATCGGTGTATTTGGAAAAAAAGACTCGCCACGGGTTTTCTGGGCCGGATTGATAAGGGAAGATCGCCTTCATGAGGTCCGGGATTTAGTGTTTTCTGCCTGTGAAAGAGCCGGGTATTCACTCGAAACAAGGCCTTTTGCGCCACATATTACACTGGCGAGAAACTGGTCGGGGCCAGAACGGTTAGATCCGCATCAGCTTAAGGAAAAAAATATTCTTGAAACAGAGCCGCTTTCGTTTTTGGCAACAGAAGTGGTTTTATATAGGATACATCCAGGGAATACGCCTAAATATCGGGCGTTTGCGACATTCCCCTTACATATTGAATGAAATAATTAAAGGCAGGTTTATCTATATGGGACAGCTCATTAAGCTGCAAGATTATGTATCACGCTATGAACAAAATATATTTCTTTATCCTTCCCGGTTTGTCAGGTTAAAAAAACAGCAGTGGGAAAAACTGCTTGTGAACTGGGAAACAGACGCTAAAGACAACGTTGATCAATCAGCCGCTTGGCTTGAAGATGATCATAAACCGCTCTTTCATAAAATAAAAGGATTTTTGCGAATCGCGGAGAAGGAGCCGGAAACGGAAACCATCGTCGAAGTAGATGAAGGTGCAGATTCCGATGAAGATGGGGGCATGTTGTTCACGCCCTCGCTGCCGTCCAAACCGGAAACAGTCGAAGATTTGAAAAAGCATTTCCTTGACCAGCTGTTCCGTTTTCAAATGAAATGGGCAAGTACAACGATTCTGGAAAAGTCGGATGTAGAGCAGAAATTCTATTATGACGAACGGCTAAAGTTTTTCCTGCAGCGCTTTCCTGATACTTTTTTAGTTTTATACAAGCCTGTGTTTCTATTGAAGCAGGCGCCGGTCGAGGTAGAAAGTGTCCTGATCGGGCCGTCTGGTGTATTGTGCATATCTTTTCTTGAGGAAGAAGAGAATGCGGTATTTTCCGGTTCAACAGAGCGATTCTGGATAAAGCGCCATCAAATGAAGGAGCAAAACTTCTTGAGTCCGTTGCTTGCCTTAAACCGGACGGAGAAAGTTATTAAAAAGATATTGGAACTATATGATATCGATCTTCCTGTTCAAAAAATGATCCTTTCGAGAAACGGGTATATCGATTTTCCATCTGCTCCATATGATATCCGTTTTATCGAGAAACGCAGCTTTCAGGAATGGTTCCAATCAATGCGCAAACAGCGATCACCGCTTAAAGCCCAGCAGTTAAAAGCAGCCCAGGCGTTGCTGGAATATTGCCAAACATCCAGTATGAGACGAATGGAATGGGATGCCAGTGATGAAAAATAAACACGGATGCTAAGTGCCGAAGAGGAAACGACGATGGGGAAAATTTATTTTATTGTGAATCCGCGTGCCGGAAATGGACGCTGCCAAATAGTATGGAACAAGATTGAAATGGAGCTGCAAGAGAAACACATAGCTTATTTGGCGTTTTTTACGGAATATCCCGGACATGCAAAGGAACTGGCACAATCGATAGCGAAAAACTCGGACGGGGCGGACATCGTGTTAGCCGCTGTCGGGGGAGATGGAACATTGCATGAGCTGATTAACGGAGCTGTCGCTTATCAAAATGTCAGGATTGGCTTTATTCCCGGCGGATCGGGAAATGATTTCAGCCGCGGATTTTCAATTCCAAAAAATCCTCTAAATGCTTTAACTATCTTGCTCAGGCAGCGAAAAAGCCCGCCGCGTTACATTGATATTGGAAAAATCGTGAATGAACAGCAACATGAAACATACTTTGTTAATAATATGGGGGCGGGTTTTGATGCCCTTGTTTCCGACGCGGCAAATTCATCCCCCCTTAAAGGAATATTGAATCGTCTCTCAATCGGCCGGCTAATTTATGTTTATATTCTCCTTAAAACACTTGTGTCTTTCCGGCGCAGTCCCCTCGAACTAACCGTTGACGGAAAAGAATATCGCTTTAATTCTGTATGGTTTGTGACCGTCTCGAACCAGCCTTTTTATGGTGGGGGCATGAAAATCGCTCCAGATGCGATGCCGGATGACGGGCTTTTAAACGTGACGGTTGTTCACAGCTTGCCAAGGTGGAAGCTGCTGCTTGTATTTGGAACAGTTTTCTATGGCGGACATCTGCGTTTTAAGGAGGTAGATAGCTTCAAGGGACGAACCGTCACGATCAACTCCGCATCGCCTTATATGGTTCATGCTGATGGGGAAATTATTGGGAAGACGCCCATTCAGGTCCAGGTTTGTCCTGCCGTTCTTCCGATCAGCGCGAGGAACCTGCACAGAGAGGAGCGGGATGTGAAGGAGATGAATCCAGGATGATTTCAATCAAGCGCGATTTTTTCGCCTATATAGACGATTTTACGAGTATTACGGTTCTGCTGCCCTTTGACTACCATGAAGGCGCTTCATCTTCTTTTATGCTCGAAACTGATGGGAATCGCGTTGAGCTTTTTATTGAAGAGAAGGTCTATTTGGATGATGCGGTAAAATATATTTGCCGCTCCGGCAATGAACTGGAGTTGGGCCGTGATTATTCGATTATCGATGAATATGGGGGACTGACGGACCTGCAAGTCGGGGCCGTTATCCGAACGGCTGCGTTTGATGAGAAATTTTTTTATGATGGTGATGATCTCGGGGTCCGATTCACACCTGAAAAATCCATCTTTAAGCTGTGGGCGCCAACTGCCTCTAACGTAAGGCTAAGCTTGAAAAAGTTTGACAATGAAGATGCTGATACGATTCCGATGAAGCGTTGCGAAAGGGGTACATGGTCAGCTGAAGTTATCGGCAATTTAGAGGGGTTTCGATATTCTTTTCTTGTTTGTATCAATCTTGAATGGAAAGATGCCGACGATCCATATGCGATTGCTGTCACGGCGAACGGGCACCATGGAGTCATCATTGATATTGAAAAAACAAGAACGGACAAAGTTGGACTTCCACCATTTGATCATCCCGTCGACGCGGTCATCTATGAGACACATATCCGCGACTTAACGATTCATCCAGCTAGCGGTGTGACTCAAAAAGGATCATATTTGGGTGCAGGGGAGACTAATACAACCGGCAATGACGGCGAGCCGACATGCCTTTCCTATATAAAAAGCCTTGGTGTTACACATATTGAATTTCTGCCCTTTAACGATTTTGAAGAAGTCGATGAACTGGAAAAAGGAGCGGAGTACAACTGGGGCTATAATCCAGTCCATTTTAATGCTCCGGACGGCAGCTATTCCCTCGATCCAGAAAACCCGTATGAGCGGATCCGCGAGCTCAAAAGAATGATTTCATCCGTCCATGAGCAGGGGCTGCGTGTCATTATGGACGTCGTCTATAACCATGTATATAAACGCGAACAGTCATCTTTTGAAAAAATTGTTCCGGGTTATTTTTTTCGACATGGTGAAGATGGCATGCCTTCAAATGGGACGGGAGTAGGCAATGATATTGCGACCGAAAGAGCGATGGTCAGAAAATTTATCATTGATTCGATCCGCTTTTGGCTGAAGGAATATCATATTGATGGTTTTCGCTTCGATTTAATGGGGATTTTTGATGTTGAGACTATGAACCAAATCAGAAAAGCAGTCGTCGAGATATATCCGGGAGCCCTGCTGCTCGGAGAAGGCTGGGACTTAAACACTCCGCTTGACCCGGACAAAAAAGCGAATCTTCATAATCAGCATCAGATGCCCGGCATCGCACAGTTTAACGACTGGTTTCGCGATTCGATAAAGGGAAGTACGTTTAATATTTATGACCGCGGCTATGCGCTTGGCAATGAGCATTATTACGAAGCAGCAAAGCAAGTGCTTGCCGGCAGCGTTGGCCTTGAGAAAAAAGAACGGGGAATTTTTCTCGAACCTTGCCAATCTGTGAATTATGTGGAATCCCATGATAATCATACGCTTTGGGATAAGCTGATGAAATGTGAAGGGGAGACACCCGAACATATCCGGAGAAAATATCATCGGCTCGCGACCGCGATGGTGATTCTCGCTCAGGGGATTCCTTTTTTGCACAGCGGCCAGGAATTTTTCAGGACTAAAAAAGAAATTGGTAATAGTTACCGATCTCCGGACTTGATCAATCAGCTTGATTGGGAGCGGAAAATCACGCATAAAGACAATGTGGAATATATCAGAAACATGATTGGAATCAGAAAATCGCACCGGGCTTTTCGCTTGCCAAGCGCCGAGATGATTCGCCGCCATGTCGAGTTTATTCCGATGCCGAAACCGATACTTGGCTATCTGTTAAAGGACGTCGGCGATTTTGGTTGCTGGAATACGATTCTCGTTATTTTCAACCCTACTTTAGCGGATGTTGTCGTTGAGCTTGGGAACCGTGGAGGGTGGCAAGGCCTTGCCAATCATGAAAAAGCTGCAACACGCCCTTTCTTTTCTGTTGAAGGGAGTTCGCTTAACATGCAATCAGCAAGCATTTATATTCTTGTGCGCTGATATTTTTCAAGTAGGTGGAGATGGACTTGACGATATACCTCTCTGGATATAAAATTTAAAAGATAGCTATTGTGAAGGTATGCTTCAGTAGCTGTCTTTTTTATTTCACAGATGAATAGTTAAATTAAAATGGACATTAATGGCATGTAGATGAGCCTTTGAAGCAACAGGGAGATACTTTCCGGGAGCATCCTATATAAGGTACTGCAGGAAGTTGGACAGAATCAGGTTCAGGCGGTTTGCCAATAATCGCCGCAAGAACAGCATAAATTGAAGGTGAACCATTTGGAACATTTATTTGGACAAGGCTGGGAAATCATCCCGGCAGGCGGGGCTACAGGAGAGGCATTTATTGCACAGAATGAAGAAGAGAGACTTTTCTTAAAGCGTAATTCTTCACCTTTTCTTGCCGTTTTATCAGCGGAAGGGATCGTCCCAAAGCTTGTTTGGACAAAACGGCTTGAGAATGGAGACGTGATTACCGCACAGCAGTGGTTAAACGGCAGAGAGCTCAAGCCTGCTGAAATGATTGAAGAACGGATTGCCAGGCTACTCAGGAAAATCCATCAATCAAAGCCGCTGCTCGGAATGCTTGAAAGGCTCGGAAAGACACCGCTCTATGCCGATACCTTACTCGATATGATTGAAGGTGAGCTGGACCCGGAGGTGTTAATGCTCCCGTCTGTGAAGCGATCCATCTCTTTTCTAAAGGAAGAGGTCGGAAACGTTTCCTGCCCGGACATGGTCGTTTGCCATTGTGATGTCAACCATAACAACTGGTTGCTGACGGAAGACAACCAACTGTATTTGATCGACTGGGACGAAGCGATGATAGCCGATCCTGCGATTGATTTAGGCCAGCTGCTTAACTGGTATGTGCCCCGCGAGAACTGGGAAGACTGGCTCAATCGTTACGGTATCGAACTGACAAAAGAACTTGGTCTTCGGATGAAATGGTATGTGTATGCGCAAACGCTGACATCCATTCAATGGTATAAAACGAAAGGGCGATTCTCTGAAATGGAAAGATGGATCGACTATTTAGACGAAATATAAGTCAGGAAAGCTGATTAATCTCATTAACCCATGCGGACAATTGACCTTGATTGGATTCAATGTGTGCATTTAAATTGCGGGCCTGAATGCCATGCTGGCTGTAATCATAAATTTCCTGAAGAATATTTTTAACATCCTGGTTGATTTCAGTATTGACCATAAGCGACTTAACGAGGCGCTCCAACTGTTCACATTCAGCAATAGAACCGCTGCAATCTGTGCGGTGATTACTCAATATATCTTTTAATAGATCAACTTGATGCTGCTGATTGAGCGGCATTTGTATACACCCTTTCGAAATCTTCGAGTATGGACTTTAGTTGCGGCATGTTCAAGGAATTCACAATTAGCTTGTGGATTCCTTTTTCTGTTTATGCATGGTGCCACAAATTCAAAACCCACTTCATTTCGCGGGGTTGCATGCCACATAAATGAATGATATGGTTTGAACGATATTATTTTTTAGGGGTGTCTGAACTTGAGACTTAGAAATAAACCTTGGGCAAAGGATAAAATAGAGCAGTATCCACAGTACGTTGTCGCTGACCCGGAAGCGGTAAAAGGAAACTGGGGTAACGCCTTTGCAGAGAACCAGCCTCTTCATATTGAGATCGGGACTGGCAAAGGTCGATTTATTACCGAAATGGCAAGAGTAAATCCCGATATCAATTACGTAGGGATCGAATTTCAGCAAAGCGTGATCGTCTCTGCCCTTGACCGGTTGATTGAAGCTGAGCTGCCGAACGTGAAGCTGTTAAATGTTAATGCGGCCGATTTAAAATCGTTTTTCGCAAATGGCGAGGTTGAGCGGATTTATCTCAATTTTTCCGACCCGTGGCCAAAAATACGGCATCACAAGCGGCGATTAACCTATAAAACGTTTCTCAGCCTTTATGAAGGCATTATGCCCAAAAATGGTGAAATCCATTTAAAAACCGATAATCAAGGCTTGTTTGAATATTCATTAACGAGTTTTTCAGAATACGGCATGCTTTTGAAATTTGTCAGCCTTGATCTGCACAATAGTGATTTCGAAGGAAATATTATGACGGAGTATGAAGAAAAATTCTCTAAAAAAGGCAACCGTATTTATCGCTGTGAAGTCCAATACCGAAAGAAATAGCAGGAGCCCGGTGCATGTTGGCCGGGTTCTTGTTCTGGCGAGCACTTTCAAATATTTTTCATCATTTATTTGCAATGGTACACTAAAGAAAACACGAGGCAAGGGTGATGGATATGGAAAGTTTACAGCTTAACGGCTTGCAGCTGACATGGATGAATGGCGGGGTTACCCATCTTGATGGAGGAGCGATGTTTGGCGTCGTGCCAAAACCACTCTGGTCCAAATATTATCCGTGTAACGAAAACAATCAAATCGAATTGCGCACCGACCCGATTTTGGTCGAAGCAGATGGGAAGAACATTTTAATTGAGTCAGGGCTTGGCGCGGGGAAGCTGTCCGAAAAGCAGAAAAGGAATTATGGAGTAACCGAGGAATCAAAGCTGGAACGGTCGTTAATCGACAAAGGTTTAACACCGGAGGATATTGACATTGTCCTGATGACGCACATGCATTTTGACCATGCGTGCGGGCTAACGAAGCCGGAGAACGACGGGCATGTTTCCGTGTTTCCAAATGCAAAAATCATCACTTCCGAGACGGAATGGAACGAAATGCGACAGCCGAATATCCGCTCCCGGAATACATACTGGCAGGAGAATTGGCTGGCGGTTCAGGACCAGGTCGAAACGTTTGAAAAAGAATGGTCAACACCTTCCATCAAAATGGTCCATACAGGTGGACACAGTGAGGGGCACAGTATTGTCATTATTAATTCAGGTCCTGAATTTATCGTCCATATGGCTGATCTCATGCCTACCCATGCCCACCAAAATCCATTATGGGTTCTCGCCTATGATGATTATCCAATGGACTCAATCCGTGGGAAACAGGAGTGGATCGAATTTGGAAAATCGAAAAATGCCTGGTTTTCTTTTTATCATGATCCCTTTTACCGTGCTGTTAAATGGAATGAAAACGGCAAAATTACCGAGGCGCTAAAACGGGCAAGGTGAGAGATTTTACAGCGTGTGCACTCAAAGAAAAAGCACTGCCGGAATCTGACCCGGCAGTGCTTGTTAAACTCGGACTTGTTGCAGGATTAACGGCCTTAGGGCATTTGATCTGTCAACATGTATAAACGCATCGTAACGCTCGGCCATGACGGAAGGCACATAATTGCCGTACCTTTCGTAGGCCGGATTATAAACAACACCGATTGCGCGGTGTCCGATTATCTCACTGAACAGCGGCCGGTTTTCGTCATTAAAAAATAGCATTTTATTATATGGGCCGGTTCTGTGCATCATATCCTCCCAGCTTCCCGGCATCGCAGGGGGAACGTCTTTAACTTCCATGTTCACGCCCCACTCGTCCGCCGCTATCACGGTTCCGCTATGTGTTCCGAAACCGACAATATAGACATCGTCCGGGTTGTTTCGTTCCCTGATAACTTGCCCGACATTGATCGTCCCGTTGTCGATCATGTTCGTCGCCCTTGCATCGCCGACATGGGTGTTGTGTTCCCAAATAATTACTTTTGAATCGGAACCGAAAAAGTCGAGAATCTCTTTGAGGGCCTCTACCATATGCAAATCGCGGATATTCCACGATTGTTCATCGTTTAAAACCATCGAGCTGTAATATCTTTCAGCATTAGCCATAACAAGCGCATTCACTCTCAGGCTTAAGCCGCTTTCTTCCCCGTCCTCATATTGTTCTTTGTTTCTGCGGATTTGCGTCAGCAGCTTGGTTACTTCTTCTACACAGCCTTCTGAATAAATCGCCGATGCGACCGCATATTTCTCATTGTTTCGATTAAAAGGTTCGAAACAGGTAAATGCTTTTTTCGCCAATTCTAAATCCGGTGATTGAATTTCTTCAAGATAATCAACAACCTCCTCCATTGACTCCCATAAACTGTACACATCCAGCCCGTAAAAACCAGTTTTTTGTCGGTCGGGAAGTGAAGAGTTATGATCCTTCAGCCATTCTGCAAAATCGGCAATTTCCTCGTTGGCCCACATCCAGGTTGGCCAGCGGTTAAACGATTGTAAAGCGTGTTTAGCGGATTCGTACCTTTGATCATACCCTTTAATATAGCGGGTTACTTCCATGCACGAAGGCCAGTCTCCTTCGACGGCAATGATTGTAAAGCCTTTCTCCTGAATAAGCTTTTTGGAAATTTCGGCTCTGATTTGATAAAACTCTGATGTTCCATGGGAAGCTTCGCCGAGAAGCACGATTTTAGCGTTTCCTATTTTTTCGACGAGCAAGTCCAGGTCATTTTCGTGTGTTAAGGGAATAGCATGTTCTTCAATATTGTCTGTTAGCGTTTTTTGCATGGAAAATAGCCTCCTGAATGATTTTAATCGTGATTTGGAGATCTGCTTCATTGTGCATTTTTATTGTTTATACTCGGCCTGATAAGAATTAGGGCCGGCATGGACCGACAATAGAGTATCAGCATAACCGACAAGACGGTTCACTAATTCGTCTGCAAGGGCGTAGACGAGATGATAGGCTTCCTGCTCATACAGCTTTGGGTCATCAAAAATAACGGTTGTATGGATGAAAATATCCTTATTTCCATAAAGGTTGTAGTGAATGATAGCTTTTCCGGCCGCTCCGCCAGTCTGGGGATCCTCGTAATTCTTCAAAAAGATATACCATTCTTCAGCTGTGGCGGATCGGAAATTTTTCGTAAAGGCCATTCGATCAATTTCTTCCTGGATTCGTTTTCTCTCTTCTTGTTCCATTCCGTCAACAATGTTCTCCATGCTTGTCCCCTGCCTCGTTGATGATGGATTAGCCATGCTCTGTCTCCCTTTATGTATAATTCCTTTTCAGGTGAAAAGTATGTCTATTCTGCCTGTTTTTCAACTTAATTAGCTGGGAAAAGAGGAATTTACGAAGCTGTCCAGAACTTTAGAGTAAGGAGAGAAATAATATGAAACCATTTCAATTTATTAAGGATTATAAAAATGAGCAGCAGCTCAGAGAAAGCTTTTTTCAGCTTGCTGACAATGTTTTTGCCATCAATTTTCAAGGCTGGTTTGAGAAAGGATTTTGGACTGATCGATATATTCCCTATTCCTATCTGGCAGGAAATCAGGTGGCCGCCAATGTGTCAGTAAATATGCTTGATTTGATTATCGATGGTGAAAAAAGAAGTGCGGTACAGATCGGAACTGTGATGACGCATCCAGACTATCGAAATCAAGGTCTTTCCGCGAGTTTGATGAATATAGTTTTGGAAGAATATCAGGACGAGGTTGATTTTATTTACCTGTTTGCCAATCAGACCGTGCTGGATTTTTATCCGCAGTTTGGGTTCGAAGCAATGAACGAACTGCAATATTCTATGAAATTCACGTCAACAAGTAGTTCTGATTGCGCAAATATTCGTAAATTAGATGGAACGAACACTGGAGATCTGGATTTTATCTATCAATTTGCTTGTGAAAGAGTGCCTGTGTCACAACGTTTTGGCACTGACAACTCCCGAGAAATTTTAATGTTTCATTGTATGAACGTGTTTCCTCATGATATTTATTATTTCGACCGGGAAGAAGTCATGATCATCTTTAAAAAACAACAAAGCCGAATTGATATTTTTGATGTTATCAGCAAAAGGCAAGTGAATATTGAAGGTATTTTATCGGCCATTAGTGGGAACAGTACCGATACAATTGTTTTTCATTACACGCCAGATGACCAAAGACACGAGTTAGAAAAAAAGAGGATTAATGATGGATTATTTGTGAGAACGAATGGCGGTCAGCCATTTCCACTACATATCAAGCATCCAGTTACTTCTCAGGCATAAATAATTTCAACATATGTTTATAAAAGGTTTTTTCTGGCTATAATAATTACGCAAAATCAAATTGGAATTTTGTTGATTTTTACATGTAGGAGGAAAAAAATGGAACGCGGAAAAGTAAAATGGTTTAACAGTGAAAAAGGTTTTGGATTCATCGAACGTGAAGATGGAGAGGATGTATTTGTTCACTTCTCCGCTATTCAGGGCGAAGGCTACAAAACGTTGGACGAAGGCCAGGAAGTGACTTTTGAAGTGGAAGATGGCCAGCGTGGACCGCAAGCGACAAACGTAAATAAGGCCTAACCAGGGATACATCTAAACAGACTCGAAATCCTGAGTCTGTTTTTATTTTAATTTTGTAATAAAAAATAACCCTGCTCCGTAACAGGAGCAGGGGGCAGATAAAGTAAAAGGTTTATGTTAGTATAAAGCTGTGCCAGGCAATACATACCTAGACGTATTAAAATCTGATGATGCATTTTTTGCCATTGTTATGCGATAATGAAAAAGTTCTGATTCGGATAAAAAAATGGTAAGAACACCACCATAGAAAATAGGAAGTGAATGTAATGATTAGAATAGAAGCACCGACTCCTGATTTAGTTATCACTAAAAGCAATCAATTGGGTGAGCAAGGGGAGCCGGAAATCAGCAGCGTGTATGGCTTCACTGATTATATGCGGATTCCACGCGATAAAAGCGGAATTTTCATGTTCTCTAACATCAATGACGAATTACTATACGTTGGAAAGGCAAGGAAGCTCCGACAAAGAATAAAGAAACATTTTGAAGATAATGTCTCACCCATCAAACAGCATCGGGACGAAGTATACGAAATTGCCGTTTGCTACGTGGACAGCGCCATGGAGCGCGAAATATATGAAACGTATATTATTAACACTCAGCAGGCGAAATACAATATCGATAAGGTATATTTTAAGTAATTTATCGGATAATCAATAAAACACAGGCAGCTAGCCCTGAACCATGTGCGATACTTCTGACGGAGTATCGTTTGTCTTTTTTTTAGCAACAAAAATACTGGTTCCCGTGCATAGCTGCCACGATTTAAGCCCATGTCATTTGCAGGTGATTAAATGCCTAACACCTATTTCTGAATTATACATAAATTAAACGTGTGAACAGCAGTTGCAGGGTAAAATGCTTGTTTAACAAATAACGGTTCATTTATGAGGGAGGACTCATTATGCCACATCAGGATGCTTACAGCAGGTATTTGTATCATTTGGGATTATGTGAAGAATTTAAGAGGATGAAAGAGGCTTGTGCCCAGGACCCAAGGGCGTATTTCACTTACGGAGAAAGAGAAAGCGAGCATAAGGCACGAGCGTATCATTACAGAGCACAATTAGATCAGTACCCTGGACAACAATACGGAGCATATTAAAATTGGACTGAAAAAAAGAGTGCAACTCCCGAATGTTTGGTTCAGGAGTTGCTTTTAACATCTGTAAACGGTTCTGCGCTGCCATAATCCAGAATTTCTTTCCTAATCAAATTCTTTAAGTAATCGGGTAAATATCAAGGATTGTTCCGGTTTTTGCATCGGCTACAAACTCATATTGCTCAGCTTCCTCATTGACGGTCCTCGAAATGCCGCCTCGATAGACGTTGTAGTGCAGCTGGTTTTTTTCGTAAGGTTCTGTTTTCATATGGATCCATGAGCCGCTGATTGGGGCTTCTTTTTTGAATTCTGATTTTACATGGGCAAGGACTTTTTCGGAAGAAACGCAGCTGTTTTCAGCCAGCAGTTCTTTTGCGGCGAAGCCGGTCACGATTCCTACCCCGACGCCAAGGAAAAACGATTTCCAGTTCATGATTGCACCTCCAGTGATTTCAATTGCTCTTTTCATCATATCAAATATTTTTCTGGGAAAAAATCATAAACATACAATTTATTTTGCCGAATGACAATGGTGGTAAGCCGTTCGAAAGTTCTGTAAAATAAAAAATATACATACTAAAAATGGTGATAGAAGGAGTAAGTTAATGAACGAGCAAACATTACAGCTTTTTAAAACGTTAACGGAGCTGCCCGGAACGGCGGGGAATGAGCATCAAGTCCGCAAGTTTATGCGTGAGCAATTGAGTCAATATGCCGATGAGGTGGTGCAGGACAAGCTTGGCGGAATTTTCGGCTTGAAAAAAGGGCCGGAAAACGGGCCAACGATTATGGTGGCAGGCCATATGGATGAAGTAGGCTTTATGGTGACATCCATCACCGATAACGGCATGATCCGCTTCCAAACGATAGGCGGATGGTGGAGCCAGGTGTTATTGGCCCAGCTCGTGCAAATCATTACCGACAGAGGCCCGGTTATCGGCGTTATCGGATCGATTCCCCCGCATTTGCTGGACGAAGCGAAACGGAATAAGCCAATGGAAATCAATAATATGCTGATTGACATTGGTGCAGATGACCGTGACGACGCTATCAACATCGGAATTAAGCCGGGCCAGCAAATCGTCCCGATCTGTCTGTTTACGCCGATGGCGAATAATAAAAAGATTTTGGCAAAAGCATGGGATAACCGCTATGGCTGCGGATTGGCGGTCGAGCTATTAAAGGAGGTTAAGGATGAAAAATTGCCAAATACGCTTTATTCCGGGGCAACGGTTCAGGAAGAGGTTGGTCTAAGGGGGGCGCAGACGGCCGCCAATATGATTAAACCCGATCTGTTTTTTGCCCTTGATGCAAGCCCGGCCAACGACATGTCAGGCGACAAAAACGAGTTCGGCCAGCTCGGCAAAGGTGCGTTATTGCGGATTTTCGACCGGTCGATGGTCACACATCGCGGTATGAGAGAGCTGGTTCTTGATACAGCTGAAACGAACGATATTCCATACCAGTACTTTGTATCACCAGGCGGAACCGATGCCGGCCGTGTCCACATCTCCAATGAAGGTGTGCCAAGCGCAGTGATTGGCATCTGTTCCCGCTATATTCATACCCATGCCTCAATCATCCATGTCGATGATTATGCGGCGGCGAAGCAATTGCTGGTAAAGCTTATGAAAGCTTGCGACCGCTCGACAGTTGCGACAATCAAACAAAATAGCTGATCATTAGGTTATAGCGGTTCTCGCGCATTTCCTTCATCAGTTAAGTTGCAACTATGAAACAAAATAGCTGATCTTGGGGGAGGAGCTTGGTCAGTCCTCCTTTTACCATACTCAAAAAGGGTGAACAGTATCATGAAGGTGATCATTGGATCAAAAAATCCGGCCAAGGTCTCGGCCGTTCAACAGGCGTTTGCAAATTTTCAGGCAAAAGTCATTAGCACAGATGTGCCTTCCGGGGTGAGGGAACAGCCTTTCAGTGATGATGAAACGATTGAGGGGGCTGTTAACAGAGCAATTCTTGCACTCGAAACAGGCGAATGTGATATTGGAATCGGGCTCGAAGGAGGCGTGCAAGAATCAAGCAGCGGCTTGTTATTATGCAATTGGGGAGCATTTGTCCAGCAAGAAAAGCCGCCAATCATCGCGGGAGGGGCAAGATTCGTGCTTCCGGAGGAAATTTCGCAAAGGCTGCGGGCCGGGGAAGAGTTGGGTCCGGTGATGGATGATTATGCAAAAAAGACAAATGTCCGTAAAAATGCAGGTGCGGTAGGCATTTTCACATCCGGTTTGGTCGACAGAGCCGCGATGTTCTCACACATCATGCATCTGTTAATCGGGCAGTACATATACAGGCAAAACGATGAATAACGACAGGACAGTGCCAGCTTCCTTAGGAGGCTGGCACTGAAAATTTATTTGGCATTTCACCGAGAATTTCCTCGCCGATCAAATCGGAGCGGCTATGATCCTCCATTGGTCCTACAAATTTAACAGGGAGCTGCAGCCTTTCAGCGCCTTCCTTTAAGTCTTTTCTCCAGCTGCTGTGAATCTCACCGGCCAAGTATACAATTAACTCCATCCTGCTAACCTCCTTTAGTGATCTTCCTTCAGTTTACCATTTTAACCAAAATGTAACCAAGCTGGTTATGAAAATTACAAAGATGTCTTGTCAGCCTATTAAAAAGAACGGTATGATAGGAAAGGAGAATTTGTGACTATTGCAGGGAGGAAAATAGTATGAGAAAGCACTATAAAGCAGCCTTGCTTTTAGTGATTGCTGTTTTTTTACTCGGAGCATGTTCCGCATCTGTAAAGGAAGAGCAAAAAGCTGCAGAAGCTGCTGTTGAAAAAGCTTTACGCAGCGATGCAAAAAAAACAAATAAAAAAAATGAAGATATCCAATACCATTTGCCGTTTGGTATGGAAATAGAAGATGCAGCAGCAAATAATATCGTTTTAAAAAATGGGGCAAAAAAGTATCTCCTCTTCTATAACCAGCATGAAGGCAGTGATAGTCAAGTAGTTTACGAGGCAACTGCCAGGCAGCAGAAGTATGATGTCAAGAAAACTTTTGCTGACGATGATCGCTTTGGGTTTTTACTGATTAAAAACCTTGAAAAGAACAAGAATGAAGTGACGATTGGAAATGGCGGGATCAAAATCACTTCTGAAGTGAAAACAAGAAACCTGAAATCAGAAGCTGAAATCATGGCACAAATCATCCGCTCAGTGCAATTTAACGAAAAGGAAGGGAGCAAATAGCCCTTCCTTTTTACATTCCGTCAATTAAGAGGACGCGATTTATAAATTGTCCAAAAGTCAATATGTGTTATAAATCCGAATAGTTTTGCTGATACTAGCCATGCTATGAATGCAAAATCATATTAAGGAGTGAGCACAATGAGAAAAGGATGGATCCTGTTCGTGTCAGCGCTATTTCTCTTCGGTTTGACAGGCTGCGGCATCGGTGATAATGCTGGTGATAACGCAAATAATGACGCCGAGCCGATCAGAGTCGGGAACAATAATGACAACAACGGCAACAATAATAACAACGATAATAACGAAAGGGTGCGAGTGTCAGACCGCGCCTCCCGGAATATTGAACGCATGAAAGAAGTAGATCAGGCACAGGTATTTCTTGTGAATAATAATGCGTATGTCGCTGTACGGCTTGCTGATGATGCTAATAATGGTGGTGGTGCCGGCGGTAACAATGGTGAAGCTGGCAATAACAATGGTGGTGAAAACGGAAATAACGCTGCAAATGGCACTGAGGATGGCGTTATTCAGGACACAAGAGGCGGAACTGCTAATAATTTAGCAGAAAACGGTGCAATTGATGGCAATGGTGATGCCGGCAATAATGGGAATGACCAAGGCAACAACCAAGGAATTGGCCAAGGCGATGGCCAGGGTACCGGCAATGAAGCCAGCAATAATGTGAATATTCAGCAGGACAACTATGGTCCGGTGGATTCACCATTAGATCAAAAAATAGCCGATCAGGTACGGGCAGCCGACAGGAATGTTCACCGAGTGTATCTCTCAACGAATCCCGATTTTTATGACACATTGACAGGCTATGCGGATGATATTGAGGGTGGCGGGAATGATGCAGGCCTTTTTGAAGATTTTAATAATACAGTGCGCGGACTTTTTGACGACTAATCACTCTGAAAACTGCTGACGAAAGATGATCCCTCCTGTGTCGCGATATCTGCTGACGCTGGGGGGCTTCATTGATTTTTTTCACTTTTTTGCTAACTGCTGTGTCCTTTTGATTGAATGTTATGCCAAAGGTGAAGCCGTCAATCGTCGAATATGCTTTGTAACTATGTTTTCCTCATGCACCTAATAGTCAGAATAGTTAAATTAATATCTTTGCTGAAAAATATGTTTCCTTTTCCTGCATCCAAGCCTTAGAATAAAAAACAACAGGTGTCTTTACATATGTAAAATTGTGTTTGGGGGGATCAAGATGAAAGATTTTCTAAAGAGAAAGGGAGTAAGTCTTTCACCAAAGGTATATTTTATTGACGCATTGAGCAGCATGACTTTAGGTCTATTTGCATCTTTAATTATTGGACTTATTATTAAAACGATTGGTGAACAAGCCGGGATCGCTTATCTCGTCCAAATAGGAACAACTGCAATGGAACTGATGGGACCGGCAATCGGGGCAGCAGTTGCTTATGGTCTCAAGGCGCCGCCGCTTGTTTTGTTTTCCGCAATAGTTAGCGGAGCAGCGGGAGCAGCATTGGGCGGGCCTGCAGGCAGTATCATCGCTGCGATCATCTCTACAGAAATTGGCAAACTTGTTAGTAAGGAAACAAAAATCGATATTATCGTTACCCCTTTTGTAACTGTTTTTACAGGTTATTCTGTCGCAGCTTTCATTGGGCCAGGAATTGCCTTTATCATGATCCGACTTGGCGATTTAATTATGTGGGGGACAGAACAGAAGCCGATTGTGATGGGAATTGTTGTCGCTGTACTGGTCGGATTGGCATTATCCGGTCCGATTTCAAGCGCAGCGCTCGCTTTAATGCTTGATCTTCATGGGATTGCCGCCGGGGCAGCCACGATTGGCTGTGCTGCACAGATGATCGGTTTTGCCGTCAGCGGCTTCCGGGAAAATAAAATTGGCGGGTTGTTGGCGATTGGAATCGGAACCTCAAAGCTGCAAATTCCGAATATAGTCAGGAACCCATTAATTTTAATCCCGCCGACGATTGCAGGCGCCCTGCTTGCTCCGCTTGGAACGACCGTTTTTTTGATGGAAAACAACGCAGCTGGTGCCGGAATGGGTACGAGTGGCCTCGTTGGCCAAATCATGACGTTCACGACAATGGGATTCAGCGGTGAAGTTTGGCTCAAGGTTGCCTTGTTGCATATCATTGGACCTGCATTGGTCAGCTTGGTATTATCTGAATATATGAGGAAAAAAAACTGGATCAAACCAGGTGATATGCTAATCCAAATTGGAGGAGAAAGAAAATGAAAAAACTAGAATCAATTGAGCAATTCCAGGCGCTTCGCGATAGCGGAAAGCATATTTTTATGTTTTCAGCTGATTGGTGCCCGGATTGCCGTGTTATTGAGCCGATCTTGCCGGAGGTCGAGGCAAAATTCAGCGATTTCACATTTGTTCATGTGGATCGGGATGAATTCATAGATCTTTGCGGGGAACTAGAAATATTTGGGATACCAAGTTTCGTCGCATTTGACAATGGGCGCGAGATGGGCCGCTTCGTCAGCAAGGACAGAAAAACACAGGAAGAAATTGAAACATTCATTGCCGGTTTATCATAATCAAATGCACGGCCCCTCCGTCTTCAAGCAGGCGGAGGGGTTTTCCTAATCGGTTGGAACAAGTAAAAGAAATTATTAATAATCATGGCTCCTTAGAGGAGGATACAAATTGGATAGCAATAAATTGAGAAAAGAACTTGAAAAGAGGCTAGGCGATCCGGGTCGTTCATTTACTTTTGATAGCGAAAAAGATACGCTGCGGATTGAGAACAAAAGCACCGGGAAAGGAATTACCATTTCATTGCCGGGTATTATCGCTAAATGGCAGATTGAAAAGGATAAAGCGATTGATGAGGTCGTCTATTATGTCGAAGAAGGGCTTCAGGCAATGGTAGAATCTGTTCAGCTATCCGGGAAAGAAAAGAACATATATCCGGTTATCCGCTCTGCCTCCTTCCCGACAGAGGCAGAGGAAGGGATTCCGCTTGTGTACGATGAACATACTGCCGAAACAAGAGTTTATTATGCTTTTGATATGGGCAATACGTACAGGCTAATTGACGAACAGCTTCTAAAAAAGGAACACTGGGATGCGAACCGGGTCAGGGAGATTGCTTTGTTCAATGCGAGGGCACTGCCGATCAAGATGAAAACCGATACTGTGGCAGGCAACACCTTCTATTTTTTGAATTCCAATGATGGATATGACGCGTCAAGAATTTTGAACGAATCGTTTTTAAAAGAGATGGAGGGCAAAGTCACCGGAACGATGACGGTTGCTGTTCCGCATCAGGATGTGTTAATTATCGGAGATATTCAGAATAACACAGGCTACGATGTGCTCGCGCAAATGACGATGAGCTTCTTTGCAAGCGGTCGGGTGCCGGTTACGGCCCTGTCTTTTTTATACGAGGACGGCGAGTTTGAGCCGATTTTTATTTTGGGAAAAAACCGGAAACGGGAGTAAGTAATATACACATCAAAAAAGCGTGGCACGATGCCATGCTTTTTTAATGCAATGAGCACTTTCGCTAAATTCGAAAAATCGAATCTATCTACTTATTTTACAATCCGTTGTCCTGCGAGGGGGATATCCTACAAAAGTCATAACAATCTAGTATTATTCTCCAAAAGCTCAATTAATCAGCTCATTCCTTCATTTTATGTCGATATTTTAGGAATTACTGATAAAATAGATATGATATATGAGAAAGAAGAAAGAGTGATAGATTTTGAGTTGGATTAAAAAGTTGCTTCACATGTTTAAAGACGAAGAGAGCGAATATCTTTCAAATAGAGATGAATTTGCCGGGATGCCTAATCCGGAAATAAAAAAAAGACGCGGCAAAGATATCGAGACGAGGGTTGCGTATCATTATCCTAAAGGGCAGTTTCGGTTTCCCGTCATTCCGGATGAAAAGGAGTCACAGCCGCCGAGTCAGAGTAGAACTGAACGCATGCATAAAAAAAATCGTCCCGTCACCATTCAGCAAAAAAGGGAACAACAGTCAACTTTACATAAAAACCGAATGCCAACCGTGTCAAGTCAAGCAAGCCAGCCTTTTAGACCGGTTGAAATTCCACCCGTATTTGGCTTTGGCAAACAAAGTAAGGATGAAGCCATCATCCACGAAATAAGCAGCTTTGAGCCGAACAACAGCCAATTAACTGAAATCAAATACCGAGAGAATATCAAAGCAGATTCTGATGTTGCTGCTCGTGAAACGCCTAACAGCGGGTCGGCAATTCTTCAAGGGAAAATCGAGACTGATCGTAATCCTATTTTTGAAAGTGATTCTTTAACGATTCAGGACGGATCCAGGACTCAGCGCGATGCATTTTTCGAACAGGCAGCAGCTCCATCCCGAATTTTTCAAGTAGAAAGCGAACCTGTTTCCGAAAGCGAAACGTTAATCTCTGAGGGAGATAGCGAGTCTCGCAGCAATTCAATTTTCGAAAATGAGGTTCCTGATATTCAAAGATTCGAAGCTGCTCCGGTAGCGGACAAAACCGTCGATGACCTGAGCCTGAAAGATGGGGAGCAACAATCCGAACCACAGGCTCCACAATCACAGAAAGAAAGGCCGCATTTGCCGTTTAACGTCCTTATGCTGAAGCAGGATAAGCAGAAGCTGGAGGAAAACCAATTTCCTTTAGCCAATAAGCGGTCCGGCAGCGAGACAGGTCGAAGTGCGGCTTCTTATGACAAGTCCGCCACCGAAATGAACCGATATCCCGCGGCTAAAGAAGCTGAACCAGAACCGGAAACCGCTCAAGGCTACACGCATCCGGATTTTGATTTACTTGAGCCGCCTGTTGTTTATGAAGCGAATGATGAATGGCTGTACGCGCAGGAACAGCTGTTGAACGAAACGCTGGAGAATTTTAATGTCGGTGCAAGGGTGGTCAATGTTGTGCAAGGGCCGTCCGTAACCCGCTTTGAGGTCCAGCCTGATCCCGGAGTAAAAGTAAATAAAATTACCAATCTTTCTGATGATATTAAATTAAGCCTCGCTGCCAAAGATATCCGGATTGAAGCACCGATTCCGGGCAAGCATACGATCGGAATTGAAGTGCCAAACGAGAAGAGCCGTCCGGTCTTGATTAGTGAAATCATCAAAAGCCGTGAGTTCACAGAGAGCGTTTCGCCGCTGACGGCTGTTCTCGGTCTTGATATATCCGGGTTACCGATTATCACCGACTTGAAGAAAATGCCGCATGGCCTGATTGCCGGTGCGACCGGTTCCGGAAAAAGTGTCTGCATCAATACGATTCTTGTCAGCTTGCTGTACAAAGCAGATCCTGACCAGGTAAAATTACTGCTTATTGATCCGAAAATGGTCGAGCTTGCGCCATATAATCATATTCCTCACCTCGTTTGTCCAGTTATTACAGATGTAAAAGCAGCTACTGCTGCCCTGAAATGGGCAGTGGAGGAAATGGAACGGCGCTATGAGCTGTTTGCCCATACAGGTGTCCGTGATATTAACCGTTTTAATGAAATGGCCGACCAGCACAAGCGTTATTCCGATAAGCTGCCGTTCATCGTGATTATTATCGATGAGCTCGCCGATTTGATGATGATGTCGCCGGCAGATGTCGAGGAGGCAATTTGCAGGATTGCCCAAAAAGCGCGGGCGTGCGGAATTCATTTGATCATTGCGACACAAAGACCGTCAGTGGATGTCATTACCGGTTTGATTAAAGCGAATGTGCCAACAAGGATTGCTTTTTCTGTGTCTTCGCAAATCGATTCAAGAACGATTATTGATATAAGCGGCGCTGAAAAGCTGCTTGGCCGTGGTGATATGCTGTTTCTTGAAAATGGCTCATCCAAGCCTGTCCGTTTGCAGGGAACCTATGTCTCCGATCTTGAAATTGACGATGTTGTTTCCCATGTGCGCGCCCAGCGGGAGCCTGTTTATTTGTTTGAACAGGGAGAACTGCTGAAAAAAGCCGAGGCGAGCGAAGAGGAAGATGAACTCTTTTATGAAGCTTGCGAATTTGTTGTCAGCCATGGGGCTGCTTCGACTTCAAGCCTGCAGCGCCGTTTCAAAATCGGCTATAATCGCGCCGCCAGGTTAATTGATATGATGGAACAGCATGGTTACATATCTGAAACGCGAGGCAGCAAACCGCGCGATGTCCTGATTACGGAAACAGAGCTTGCGGCATTGCAAGACACTAGTCCAATCGATTAATTAATGTTATTCTGTATTAGCATGTATCGAAGAATAGGGTTATCTTTAATTTACTTAACGGGTTGCCCGCAATATTGACTTGTTTAGAGGAGCTTTGAAATGAAAGAAATAGAATTGAAGTTAAAAGGTGAAATCCAGCGCTTAACGAACCGCACCTTTAAATTCGACGAACGAGTGAAGGATGGGTGGTTTTCTGCCGTTTATTTTCTAAAAACGCGGGAAATTGTCCAAAAGTATCTAAAAGATAACATCGTCACTATGCAATTCTTCCAGAAAGAACATGCGGTGCTGTGCGGAACAGATGAAGTGATTGCGCTCGTTAAAACATTTGCGGACCGTCCGGAGGAGCTTGAAATCTATTCGTTAAAGGATGGAGACAAGATCAGTCCATTCGAGACCGTTTTAACAATTACAGGCTTATACCAGAATTTCGGATACCTGGAAGGACTCATTGATGGGATATTGGCGCGCCGGACGTCGGTAGCGACGAATGTTTATAATGTTGTCAAGGCGGCGGGCATCTCCGGTAAACAGAAACCGGTCATTTTTATGGGAGACCGAGATGACCATTTTACAACCCAGGCTGGCGACGGGTATGCTGCCTATATCGGTGGTGCCACGGCCCAGGCGACCCATGCCATGAATGAATGGTGGGGAAAACAAGGGATGGGTACGATGCCGCATGCGCTGATCCAGCTATTTAACGGGGATATTGTGGCAGCGACAAAGGCTTATCAGGAAACATTCCCCGATGATGATTTAATTGCTCTTGTTGATTATAATAATGATGCGGTTACCGATTCATTAAAGGTTGCCCGCGCTTTTGGCGACGATTTGAAGGGGGTAAGGGTGGATACTTCGAGAACCCTTATCGACCAATACTTTTTGCGTAACCAGCACCTTTTAGGAACTTTTGATCCGCGCGGCGTTAACGCCGAGCTGATTTTTGGTTTGCGGAAGGCTCTGGATGATGAAGGCTATCATCATGTCAAAATTGTTGTCAGCGGCGGTTTTAATGAAACAAGAATTGTTGAATTTGAAAAAAATGGAGTTCCTGTCGATTTATACGGCGTGGGTGGCAGCCTTTTGAAGATTAACATTGGCTTTACAGGTGATAATGTGACGTTAAATGGGGAGCACCAGGCAAAGGCAGGCCGGAAATTGCGGCCGAATTCGCGTCTTGAAAAAGTAGAGTAACAATCAGAAATTCGATCTGGAAATCATCAATGTTCCGGATTCAATTTCGAGCAGGAGCATTTTTAAATTTTATTAATGAAACTTTAGAAGACCGGCACGCTTATCTGCCGGGAAAAGGCAGGGAGCATCCTTATGACTATGGACCGCTCAACTTTAAATTTAGATAACTATCGAAGCCAAAAGCAAGCACAAGCAGAGAAAAGCGTTCAGCATCTGCTCCGGCTTGCCGCAGATTATACCGAAAGAAACACGAATATCCGGGAAAAAGTTCGTGCTAAGCATATTTTCCGCAAGAAGCTCGGCCTTCGAAATGGGCACATATTGACTGCCGTTGAAGAAGAGTTGTTTGAGCAGTGGTTTCTATTTGATTACCAGACAATTCAAGGCTTTACGATGCTGAGCCTGTTTTTGAAAAATCAGGCTGCAAATTTAACAGAACCTGAGATGATCCAGGGGGCGTTATTTTTAAGCTCAATGCTGGAGCCGTTTACTGTTATATCGGTTGACGAAGGGAATGAGGAGATTACAGTACAAGGCTTTGCGTCAGAGATGGCATTCCCTGTATTTTCCAAACTTCCTCTTTTGCAATCTCAAAATTTGCAATACGTATTTTTGAGGAAAATACCGGCGCTGAAACGAGATATCGCGATCAGTCCTTTATTTGCAGTGAGTGGGCCTGAGGTTTTTAACAAATTGGAAAACAGTTTTATCGATCAAAAACGCGAGGATGAATCTCTTTCGTGGAGAACATATTTAAAAAATCATGCGATACTTTTTCTTTACGAAGGCTTACGGAAACAGATTTATAGAAAAGAGTTTTAGATCTGGATTTCACCAGATATAAGAAAGATGTTATAATGTTTAGCATGCAGCTCAGACTAATGGATGAAATGAGCAAATTAATATAAATGTCATATACTGTTTTACAGATAGACGTTGGTTGGAGGTTCTTTACATGACCATTTACCACTTTGTAGGTATAAAGGGGTCCGGAATGAGTGCGCTCGCACAAATTCTTCATGATATGAATTATCATGTGCAAGGCTCCGATGTCGATAAGCACTTTTTTACTCAACAAGCGCTTGAGCAATCTGGAATAAAGATCCTTCCCTTTCAAAAGGAGAATATACAGCCCGGAATGACGATTATTGCCGGTAATGCTTTTCCTGATACTCATGAAGAGATCGTGGAGGCAATGAGACTCGGGCTTCCTATCGTCAGATATCATCGTTTTTTAGGTGATTTTATGGAAAACTTCACCAGTGTGGCCGTAACAGGTGCGCACGGAAAAACTTCGACAACCGGGCTGCTTGCTCATGTTATGAGTGGTGCAAAGCCGACCTCCTTCTTAATTGGAGACGGTACTGGAAAAGGAGACCGGGATGCTGAGTATTTTGCTTTTGAAGCGTGCGAATACAGAAGGCATTTTTTATCCTATTTTCCTGATTATGCGATCATGACGAATATAGATTTTGATCACCCTGATTATTTTGCCCATATAGACGATGTCTTTTCTGCATTCCAGGAGATGTCATGGCAAGTAAAGAAGGGTATATTTGCATGCGGTGATGATGAACAGCTGCAAAAAATCCAGGCAAAGGTGCCTGTCGTATTTTATGGATTCGGCGAAGAAAATGACTTCCAGGCAAGGAATGTGGTTAAGTCGACTGAGGGAACGACCTTTGATGTTTTCGTCCGGAATACGTATTATGAGACGTTTGAAATCCCTACTTATGGTAACCATAATGTTTTAAACTCCTTGGCGGTGATTGCTCTTTGCCATTATGAAGCGATTGACACAGAAGTTATCGCCCGGCAGCTTTCAACGTTTGGCGGTGTTAAAAGAAGATTTTCAGAAAAGGTAATTGGTTCGCAAGTTGTCATCGATGATTACGCGCATCATCCAACCGAAATCAAAGCCACGATCGAAGCAGCCAGGCAGAAGTACCCTGATCGCGATATCATTGCAGTCTTCCAGCCGCATACTTTTACGAGAACGCAAACCTTTTTAAATGAATTTGCCGAAAGCTTGAATAAAGCTGATAAAGTATATTTATGTGAAATTTTCGGATCTGCCCGTGAAAATCACGGTAAACTTTCAATCGAAGATTTGCAGGCGAAAATAGCGCATTCAGAGATTATCAAAGAGGAAGAAACAGGCTCCTTGAGAAAACACGAAAATAGTGTGATTATTTTCATGGGTGCCGGCGATATTCAAAAGTTCCAGTCAGCTTATGAAAAGCAGCTGCAATTGTAAAAAGTCGAAAACCACCTTCACAAGGTGGTTTTTTTGATTAGATTACTTTAATTGGTATAAAATATGGGGGTTGATGCATATCTTTGGCTGCTTGCCAAGGAGTCAAGGATGGTTCACGTTCCTATTAGATAAACTCAGCTGCGAAAAATTCGCCTAAAGGAGAATTGAAAAAATGATATCTTTTTAAAATGAGGAGAAGTATGATACCGTTAAAGTAAGATACTTATTTAGTAAAACGGTGGTTTAGGCTGGACCGCCCTGGGTAAAAAATAGAGTAACGATTATGGAGGTGGAATGTATGGAGATTATTTTATATTTAAGCGTAGCTGTGATCGCCATAGCTTTCTTTGTGTTAGTTCTGTATTTAACAAAAACGTTGAAATCAGTGCAAACAACCCTTGACAGTGTTTCAAAAACATTGACAGGATTAGAGCAGCAGTTGGATGGAGTTACGAGAGAGACTACTGTGCTTCTGCATAAAACCAACGCTCTCGCTTCAGATATTCAGCAAAAGTCCGAAAGCTTAAATACTGTCGTGGACGCAGTGAAGAATGTAGGCTATTCAGTTCAGAAGTTTAACACATCTATTCAAAATATCACTTCATCTGTTGACCATCAGCTTGATCAGCATAAGGATAAGATTTCACAGGTTGTCCAATGGAGCAATGTGTTCCTGGAATTAAAAGACAAGTGGGCAGCCAGAAAAAAAGAAAATCAACTTGAAAATCGGCCGCCTGTTGTAAGAACAGAGCGGGAGCGGGCAAGATATTAAAGGTGAGGAGGAATTGAGCATGGTGAAGGAACGTAGTCAATTTGAAGGTTTTAACGAAAACAATAGTGGGACCTCGAGGGATTTTGTTTTGGGTGCGATTATTGGCGGGGTTGTCGGAGCAGCAACAGCGCTCTTACTGGCTCCGAACTCAGGCAGGGAGCTTCGCAGCGACTTAAAGGAACAAGCAGGCATGCTAAAAGAAAAAACAAATGAATATCGCGAAGCGGCGATGACGAAGGGCAGTGATCTGGCTGCGCAAGCAAAAGAAAAGACCGGTCAGCTTCGTGAAACTGCCATGACTAAAGGCGGGGAAGTGGTGTCTATTGCGAAACAAAAAACGAGTTCAGTCGCCCAGCAATCGACAGACCTTCTTAACAAGGTGAGAAGCAGCAAAAATTCTTCCGAAAGCGGATCCCAAGTCGGGGATGGCACCGGGGTTAACACGCCAGATGAATATATTTCCAGTGAATCAGCCATTGACGTACTAAGCGAGACTGAGAACAAAGGTTCTATCCAAACCGGCAACCCCGAAGCAAAGCTTGAGGAAACAAAAAAGGCTTTTGATGAAACAGAGAAAAAATTAAATCAAAAACATTAAGTTTGTTTTGGAGACGGTGAAGTGGTAAGATAACTTCACCGTTATTTATTGGCTGCTTATGTGCTAAAGTGGCACGGGCTCCAAGTTTTTCAGGAGGGATTATTTTGAATAAAATCAACACAGTGGAGCAATTTGACGACGCAGTTAACAATGGAGCATTCTTAATATTAAAGCACAGTACTACCTGCCCGATTAGCCAGGCGGCTTATGAAGAATTTGAAAAATTCACAGAGGACCATCCAAAGGTTAACAGCTATTATTTAACTGTCCAGGATGCCCGCCCACTTTCCAACCATATTGCGGAAAAGTATGATATTAAGCATGAGTCTCCGCAGGCGCTCCTATTCACGAATTCGGGTGTCGCCTGGCATGCCTCACACTGGAAAATTACTTATGAGACGTTGGCGAATGTGCTAGCTGAAAACAAATAAATTATCGACAAAACCACCTTTCTTGAATTGCAAGGTGGTTTTGTTTTGATAAAAGTACTGCATAAAGTTGTAACAACCGATTGATGAGAGGAACCCTTCGGATTTACGAGCGCTTATCGAAATTTACGAGCGAAACTCTGGATTTACGAGCGCTTATCGAAATTTATGAGCGGCAATCCGCATTTTCGATCACCATCCAAAATATGCTTGCTTTATTGCTAATTCTGTTGAGCAAGCGGCCAGAAAATTCTCAAGCTGTCTCCCGCTTGAATCTGATCATGAAAGGCTACAGACTGATCGTTCCGTGTCAGTTCAAAGCTTCCGTTTGCATGGGCGGGCATATCGACCTGAACCGCCATAAAGATATCCTGAAAGATGAACGGTTCAAAGCTTTTTTCGGAAATTCTCAGATGATCTCCATCTGACAGGATATCATCATCGAGCAGTTTTTGCTCCCCTCTGTAAAACTCTGTAACTTCTTTAGTAAGCGTAACGCTTTCGCCGTTAAAGGAGATTGGCAACTTTTGATATCGATTTATTTGCTTGATTTCTGCCAGATCCTCGACTGTCGGCGCTTTTCGTTTGGTGATTGTTAATTCATCAAGGTCATTGAAGCCGCTTTTCAGTCTTACTTCCATGCCATTTCGATAGATTTTTCCGCCGAATCCTGGAAAGTACTGATCCTTTCCGTTTATGTTAAGGAAAAGCGGGCGCAGCTCAGGCAGGTAGTACTGTAATTTTAATGAATGAAGCAGTTTTTCAATTGTCTCAGGGAGCGTGCAGACGATCTCATCGCGATCCTCAACAAATTTTTCCGGGCTGCAAGCTGCCTTATTGCATGTAAGCACGGCAGAAATGATTTCCGGCTTCCCGTTAATCGTCACCATTTTCTGGGGAAGATGGTCAATTAAATCTTTTATTTGTATCTTCGTTTGTTGGCCGTCCGCGCCCTTTTTAACCGTAATCCGGTCATTATTGCTGATTTCTTCATCGAAGGAACAGCTGGCACCATTTTTTAAAATGGTTGGAGCATTGCCAAGCTGGCCGGGAATCGTGATGCTTTGTCCATTTAACGTCACAATCATCGCCAGGCCCGGTTTTCCGTATAGTTTATTCATTTTTATTCCGGCTGCAAGCAGACAGTCGCCGACCGTTAGCTTTTTCACTTCAAAAAGCCGAACGGGCTGCTCATTAACGTAAACAGTCCGATATTGAACCGGAGACATTCGGGCCGCGATCGCAATTCCAACGGGAGTAACCAGTTCCGGTCCTTTTAAAATATGATCTGCAAGTGTTAACGAAGAAATCGCTTCTATGCCCCTTATCGCAACCCGGTTTTCCGGGAGCCCGAGACGTTGCGCGAGCTTATTTGGGAGTTCAGGCGTTAAGCTGCCTCCACCGACAAGCATGACAGCTTTTGGCGGCTTCCCGTTGTTTAATGATAAAATTTCGTCGCCGATCGTAGCAGCGAGCTTATCCAAGGCAGGTGTAATGTGTCCAACTGCTTCCTCCCTTGTAACCTCTGCTTCAAAACCGAGAATGTCGGTTATGGTAATCGTTTCACGGCTGGATAACTCCCGTTTCGCCTTTTCTGCAAGCGGAAAATCGAGGAGAAAATGGTCACTGATTGCTTCAGTAACTTCATCTCCGGCAACAGGCACCATTCCATAGGCGATGACCGTTCCTGCATCGGTGATCGCGATATCGGAAGTGCCTGCGCCAATATCAACGAGAGCGACATTTAATCTGCGCATCGAAGGAGGGATCAGCACATTGATTGCGGCGATCGGTTCCAGCGTCAAAGCATCCATTTCCAATCCTGCCCGGTGAAGAGCAGAAATAAGTGATTCAACAACAACCTTCGGTAAAAAAGTCGCAATGATTTCAACAGAAGCTTCATCACCCTGCTGATCAATCAAATTGCCGATTTCTTCTCCATCAAGCCGGTAATAAAGCACGGAGTATCCGACACAGTAATAATACTGGCTTTTTTCAATCTCATGCTTTTCGGCAACCATCGCCTGGGCTTGCTGGACAGCACTTAATTCAAGGTAAAGGATGTCTTGCTTTGTCATCATCGGTTTTCCATTAATATCGACCGATACCTTGGCCCTTTCTGTTCGCAAAGCCCTGCCGGCTGCCGCGACCGAGACTTTATGTAGCGGTCCATGTTGCTCCTCAAGCTGCTCTTTTATAACGGCAATCAACTTTGAGACTGACAACACGTCATGGATTTGCCCATCAAGCATCGCACGTTCGCTATGCTCCATCGAAAGCATATCAACAACATGGAACTGGCCGCCGGTTTCTTCAAGGATGACGCCGACTACGGAACGCGTGCCAATATCAAGGGCAAACAGTTTGTTTTTTTCCTGCAAAATGAGAACACCTTCTTTTTTAAATTCATCATAAAATACTTTAACACTTAAAAGCGTTTAATTAATAAAGAAATTTCGTGACATTAAGAAAAGATTCATATATAATAAATCGTAATTATAATAAAATGTACCACATTTTTACGGGGCGTTAAAGAGATTGGAAACGATAAGCTTTTGACCCGCCCAGCTGGCTTGCAGTTTACCTGATTCTACGGGTGCAAAGCAAGTGTTTAAAAAACCGAAAAAATTTGAAAGGACGGGAAAGAAAATGAGCAATAAACAACTTGACCAACTGCGCGATCGCGTAGATGAATTAAATCTGGAGCTGTTATCATTAATTAATGAGAGAGCCCGGCTCGTCCAGGAAATCGGGCGAGTGAAAGAAACTCAGGGAGTTTACCGTTATGATCCAGTGCGAGAACGGAGAATGCTTGATTTAATTAAAGAAAACAATGATGGACCATTCGAAAATTCAACAATTGAGCATATTTTCAAAGAAGTATTTAAAGCAGGTCTGGAGCTGCAGAAGGATGACCATCGCAAAGCTCTGCTTGTTTCCCGGAAGAAAAAACCTGAGGACACAGTAGTTAACCTTAAGGGAGAATTGGTTGGGGATGGCAAGCCTCATTTTGTATTTGGCCCATGTGCGGTTGAGTCATATGAACAGGTAGCGACTGTTGCTGCAGCGGTAAAAGCAAAAGGGTTAAAGCTGTTGCGCGGCGGTGCGTACAAGCCGAGAACTTCTCCGTATGATTTCCAGGGGCTTGGCTTGGAAGGGTTGAAAATCCTCAAGCGTGTCGCAGACGATTATGATATGGCTGTCATCAGCGAAATTGTCAATCCTGCTGATATTGAAACGGCTGTTCAATATATTGATGTGATTCAAATCGGTGCCCGCAATATGCAAAATTTTGAGCTTCTTAAAGCTGCCGGGGCAGTAAATAAGCCTGTTTTATTAAAGAGGGGCCTCGCTGCCACCATCGAAGAATTTATCAATGCAGCTGAATATATTATGGCGCAGGGGAACGGACAAATCATCCTTTGTGAGCGGGGGATTCGCACATATGAGCGCGCGACAAGAAATACGCTTGATATTTCAGCTGTGCCAATTCTCAAGCAGGAAACGCATTTGCCGGTACTTGTGGATGTAACTCATTCGACAGGACGCCGTGATTTGCTCATCCCAACAGCGAAAGCAGCATTGGCCGTCGGAGCTGACGGGGTAATGGCCGAGGTTCATCCGGATCCGGCAGTAGCTCTTTCCGATTCAGCCCAGCAAATGGATCTGCCACAATTCGAGCATTTCTTCAAGGAATTACAAAGCACGCCATTTGTAAGAGTTTAAGTGCATTTTTTAAGGTACAACAGGAGCCTTCTGTTCATCGGGAAGGCTCTTTTTATGTGAAAATCGTGGCGAATATACATAAAATTTATAAAAAAATGCAAAAATTAAGGGCTTGACATTGCGGCATTCCCTTGTCTGTCGTATGATTAAATACATAATTAGACTTGTTTAACGCGTCACAAACTTTAGAAAGATGTTTAGGTTTTCCTTTGTTGCAGTAAAATAAAGAAAAACGGTGCGTGTGCAAACAAAAAGGAGTGTATAGATATGAATGTAACAATATATGATGTTGCCCGTGAAGCTAATGTTTCGATGGCAACCGTTTCCCGGGTGGTCAACGGGAATCCTAACGTTAAACCGGCGACTCGAAAAAAAGTCCTGGAAGTCATTGAGCGGCTTGGTTATCGTCCGAATGCAGTGGCAAGGGGGCTGGCCAGCAAAAAAACAACGACTGTCGGTGTCGTTATTCCCGATATTTCGAGCACTTTTTTCGCTGAGCTGGCAAGGGGAATCGAAGATATTGCGACAATGTATAAGTACAATATTATCCTCAGTAACTCGGATCAAAACAAAGAAAAGGAATTGCATCTTTTGAATACAATGCTCGGCAAGCAGGTTGATGGTATCGTCTTTATGGGCGGCAATATTACGGATGAACATGTTGAAGAGTTCAAAAAATCACCTGTGCCGATTGTTCTTGCCGGTTCCATTGAGGCAAGCGGGGACATTCCTTCCGTTAATATCGACTATGAGCAAGCAGCCTTTGATGTTGTTCAAACGTTTGTGGAAAAAGGCCATAAAAACATCGCGTTTGTAATAGGGCCTTTCCATGAGCCGATCAATCTGGAAAAAAAGCTTGCCGGATATAAAAGAGCCCTAGAAGCTGCCGGGTTGCCGTACCGTGATGAGCTTGTCATCGAAGGCGATTACACGTACGATTCAGGAATAGAGGCATTTGAAAAATTGCTCGAAGCTGAAGAAAAGCCAACCGCGATATTTGTCGGTTCAGATGAAATGGCACTCGGTGTTGTCCACGGTGCAGAGGATAAGGGTTACAGCATCCCGAACGATTTCGAAGTGATTAGTTCAGACAATACAAGACTGACTATGATGGTCCGTCCTCAGCTGACAGCGGTCGTGCAGCCGCTTTACGATATTGGAGCAGTGTCAATGCGGCTGTTAACGAAATTGATGAATAAGGAACAAGTCGACGATCAGATCGTAGTTCTTCCGCACCGAATTGAATACCGCAGCTCAACGAAAGAGTAAGTTTGCCGATATAAAGAAACTTTGCAAAAAAAACAGGAGACCTGTAAGGATTGAAAAATCCTTCCGGGCCTCCTGTTTTTTGTATTATCCGAAATTTCAACACGGATGGTCTTATCCTGATTCACTTTTCGTCCTGTTGCGAATCGGATATAGTGCTTTGTCAAGTGTTTGGCTGTTTTTTTCGGTAATTTCCGCTTTTCTTGGGATCGGCGGGTAGAGGTTGGCCGGGTCATCCCATTCCTTCGGAAGCGCAACGGGCGCTTTATCCTGCCAGAATTCAATCCAATCAGAGGGCATATTGCCAAAACGATTCGGATTTTCAGTCATTTCCAGCCAGATCAGGGCCCATGCCCTTGGAACGACCCTCCAAATATCATACCCGCCGCCGCCAACTGCGATCCAGCGTCCGTCACAGTACCTATGCGCTATTTCATGGGCCAGTTTCGGTATTTCCCGGAAAATTTTTGTCGTTGCCGATAAATGGGTCAACGGATCCAGATAATGGGCGTCGGCTCCGTTTTGCGTCAGGATCACATCAGGCTTGAAGAAATCGGCCACTTCGTTTAAAGCATTGGAGTACGCGTGAAGCCATGAATCATCCTCTGTGAACGCATCAACCGGGATATTAAAGGAATAACCGTACCCTTTTCCCTGGCCTCTTTCATTAACATTGCCTGTCCCGGGAAATAAATAGCGCCCTGTTTCATGTATTGATAACGTGCAAACGTCTGGATCATCGTAAAATGCCCATTGAACGCCGTCTCCATGATGGGCATCTGTGTCAACGTAAAGAACGCGCGCATTGTATTTGTGCTGCAAGTACTTTATCGCAATCGAAGTGTCATTGTAAACGCAAAATCCTGAAGCTTTTCCCCTGAATCCATGATGAAGCCCGCCGCCGAGATGCAAGGCATGCTTTGCCTTGCCTGTCATGACATAATCAACCGCTGTCAACGTTCCGCCGACAAGCAGCGAACTTGCTTCATGCATCTTGTCGAAAATTGGCGTATCTTCGGTACCAAGGCCGTAATTTTCAGCAATATCCTTGTCAAGGCTCCCGTGTCCTGCCAGCCGGACAGCGTTTATATAATTTTGATCATGGATGAGACAAAGCTCTTCCTCTAAAGCAGACCGGGGCGGCACGATTTGCTGTTCTTCAATAGCCTGCATTCTTTGGAGCAGGTCAAGTGTCACTTTAAGCCGAAGCTGATTAAAAGGATGATGCCTGCTGAATTTGTAGTTCAGCAGTTCTTCTGAAAATACAAACACGGATTGCTCGGTCATGATGGAAGCCCTGGTAAATTCGGCCACAGCACTTGAAGTCCTGCATTCGTTAAATCGTCAATCATGCCGACCGGATTCATGGTCTGGACTCTGAGTACAATTATTTTATAGTTTTCATCCTTTTTATCAGGGTAGACGAGGACACTTTGAATGTTGGCCTTACGGTTGCGGATGACGGTCGCTACCTCCCAAAGCATGCCTGCTTTATTGGGAACTTTTATTTCAATTTGCGAACCTGGCTGATGAGCCCCGGTTAATTCAACTAACGTATGCAGTAAATCGGTTTCCGTAATAATCCCGACCAGCTTCCGATCCTTTAAAATCGGCAGGCAGCCAATATGATGCTCGTAAAATAGAGCAGCAAGTTCCTCTACAAAGTCGAGGGGATGGCCTGTGATCACGTCCGTTTTCATAATTGTTTCCAGTGGTTTCTGTAAATCGTCCTTATATTCTTCGGCCCGAAAAATCGAAGGGGTAGCGTCACGGATATCCCGGTCTGTCACCAGGCCGATTAAACGGTTATCTTGATTGATGATCGGAATATGGCGAATTTTCTTTTGCTCCATTAAAAGAATGGCATCCGCAATCGTGCTATTTGGAAATAACGTGCACACATTCGTTTTCATGATTTCTTCGACAATCATCGTTTTTTCCCCCTTACCAAATGTCATTTATTCGTAAATCAATAAATGGCATCAGTTGCTCCAGGTTTCGTTTAATACATAAATCTGTTCATGAACCTTAGCTGGTCAAAGCGCTGAATCGATTCCTGATCGATTCTTTTTCCGATTCGAGCCATTAAGCAATTCGCAGGATGTGAGCTTATTTCAGGGTCATCGGTTGCATACCATTCCAGCCCGCCGGCGTTCATCATTTTTTCCATTATTTTGCGATACTCCCAAACGTTCAAGCCGGTTCCTTTTAAATCCCAATGCCAGTAATACTCAGTCGTAATAATAATGTAGTCTTCCATTGCATCATCCATCATCGATACAACCAGAAGATTTTTTCCGACTGACGCCCCGCGGAATTCCGGAATAACTTCAATCGCACCAAGTTCAATCAGGTTTTCCATATTGCCCTCAGACCATCGTTCGAGCGGATCAGGATATAAATAAGTTACGTAGCCGACAATCATATGCCTGTATCTGGCGATCAAAATTCTTCCTTCAGGGAGGCTGGCGATTTCCACTAGTGCCTTATGCTGCTGTTCCGGAGGGCGAAAGGCAACTAAATCTTTATGAAATTCATAACCGGCAAGCTTCTCAGCAGAAATTGGCCCTTCGATAATCAGGTCGCCGTGCTTTGTTTTCAATTCTTTTGCATTGTAAGTTTTTTTATGCTCCATTTATACACCACCTGGAATAACAATTAACAGATTAATACTATTATACATAAAAACTATTAATTAAAAGCGCTTTCACAAAATTTTCTGGTAAATTTCAATATATGTTAAAAAGCCGTCACATAAAGATTAAAGAAATCTTTGGCAGGTAGAATATTTTAAAAATTGAGAAAAAATGTTTTTTATACTATAATAATGTTGACTAACCGAATTAAAGGGGGATATGGTGCATGAAAGTGGAAGCGCTGCCAGTAATAAAGGGGCAATTTAATCTAGAAGATTATGAACAAATGTACAAGCAGTTTGATTGGAAAGAAACCGAAAAGCATTTTTCCTGGTCCAATACTGGACTCATGAACATGGCTTATGAAGCGATTGACCGCCATGCTGAATCTGAAAGGAAAAATAAAATTGCGTTGTATTACCGGAGCGGTGGCCGCAATGAAAAGTATACATTTAAGGAAATGAAAGAGCTGTCCAATAAGGCAGGGAACGTATTTAAAGCGTTTGCGGATGTAGAAAAAGGAGACCGCGTGTTTATATTTATGCCGCGTTCGCCTGAATTCTATTTTGCCGCTTTAGGAGCGATTAAGCTGGGAGCGATCGTCGGTCCGTTATTTGAAGCATTTATGGAAGGGGCCGTGCGCGACCGTTTGGAAGATAGCGAAGCGAAGGTGCTCGTTACAACCCCCGAGCTGCTCGAGCGTGTCCCGGTAGAGGAGCTTTCTGCTTTAAAGCATATTTTTCTAGTCGGAGATGATATTAAAGAACAGGGACCCTACCTTGATTTTAAGAGGAAACTAGAAGAGGCGAGCCGCAAGCTTGATATTGAGTGGGTTGATCGCAATGACGGTCTTATCCTCCATTACACTTCCGGTTCGACTGGTAAACCAAAGGGAGTACTGCATGTCCATAACGCGATGATCCAGCATTACCAGACTGCAAAATGGGTTCTTGATTTGAAAGAAGATGATATCTACTGGTGTACAGCAGATCCCGGCTGGGTTACCGGCACATCCTATGGAATGTTCGGACCCTGGTTAACCGGCACATCAAATGTCGTAATTGGCGGCAGGTTCAATCCAGAGACCTGGTATAAATTAATTGAGGATATGGGAGTTACGGTCTGGTACAGCGCTCCAACTTCTTTCCGGATGCTGATGGGAGCGGGAGATGAAGTAGTCAAAAAATTTGATTTAAGCAGCCTCCGCCATATCCTCAGCGTCGGGGAACCACTTAATCCGGAAGTAGTCAAATGGGGAATGAAGGTGTTTAACCTGCGGATTCATGATACTTGGTGGATGACAGAAACGGGTGCGCAGCTTATTTGTAATTATCCGTGCATGGAAATCAAACCAGGGTCGATGGGAAAACCAATCCCGGGTGTTGAAGCGGCGATTGTTGATGACCAGGGGAACGAGCTTCCACCAAACCGAATGGGAAACCTGGCGATCAAAAAAGGCTGGCCTTCGATGATGCACATGGTTTGGAAAAATGAGCAAAAGTATGATTCGTATTTTATGCCTGGCGGCTGGTATGTCTCTGGCGACTCCGCTTATATGGATGAGGATGGTTATTTCTGGTTCCAGGGCAGAGTGGATGATGTGATCATGACTTCTGGAGAACGGGTTGGCCCGTTTGAAGTCGAAAGCAAGCTTCTTGAACATCCGGCTATTGCGGAAGCAGGCGTGATCGGTAAACCTGATCCAGTGCGCGGAGAGATTATTAAAGCGTTCGTTGCTTTGAGGGACGGTTATGAAGCTTCTGACGAATTGAAGGAAGAAATCCGCCAATTTGTAAAAAGAGGTTTTGCTGCCCATGCAGCGCCACGGGAAATTGATTTCCGTGACAAGCTGCCGAAAACAAGAAGCGGAAAAATTATGCGCCGCGTTTTAAAGGCATGGGAATTGGATTTGCCGACTGGTGACCTGTCGACAATGGAAGATTAATCGTAATAGATACACAATGTAATAAGTTAAACCGAAAAATGAAATGAAGTCGTCTAAGTAAACAGGAGTATGCCGCAGGCAACGATTAATTTTAAATAACTGTTCATTTTTCAATTAAAGAATTGCTTTATGGAGCCAATTTCACAATGTAATAAGCTAAACCGAAAAACGAATGAAGTTTTCTAGATATACAGCAGTATGCCGTAGGAAACAAATAATACTATAATGTAAGTAACTGTTCGTTTTTCAATTAAAGAATGGCTTTACGAAATTCATTCAGATGAAAAAACGCGCCGCCTCATTTTTTGAGGCGGCGTTTAAAATGTTATTAAGTATCGGTGGATCCATCTCCCGGGTCAGGAACAGGCTCGACAGGTCCTGGTACCGGTACCGGAGCCGGAGCAGGGGCTGGCACCGGTGCCGGAATTTGCTCGGTTTCTTTCGGTTCAACCGGGTTTGTTACGGCCGGCGCACCGATTAATACGATGTTAGAAGGAGGCGATTCTGCTCCGGCTATATCAACGGCCGTTACATAGTATTCTCCATTTCCAACATTTTGCGCAAGCCCGCCCCCCGCTTTAATGCTGCCGATCCGTTGGCCGCCGTTTGTATAGACACGATAACCAATGACATCTGGCTCAGGGTGGCTGCCCCATGTGAGAGTGGAGCCGGAACCCACGACGACCGGAGCAGCAGGAGCTTTTCCGTTATCTTCAATTTTCGCATTCGGAATCAAAATATTTGCCCAGCGATCTTTTTTCGGAATGAGCTGGTCGACATTGGCTGTAATTCCAAAAATCTTTTGAAGATAATCAGGGTTTAAAATCACGCCATCTTCAGCGAATTCTGCCGGAGTCGAATCAAGAGCAAGGTACTTGGCGTCGCCAATTCGAACAAACTTTCCGCTAATCAAGCTGTCATCCACACCAGTTGGAACAAATTTCGCATTAAATAAATCGGTTTCGACAAGGCCCGCTCGCGAACACGCTTCAGAAGGAAGCAGTCCCGAGGTTACACAATACGACCTTCTGACAATTCCGCCAGGCATTTTGAATTGCTCAGCAGGAGCAATCAGTGCGGGATTAATATCGTAGGCAGCATTCAGTAGTTCCGCCCACAAATAATTGGTCCGCAGACTGTAATTCAACCCTGCCGTTTTTAACGACTTAGGCGTATCATAGCCCGTCCAGATTCCAAAGGAAATATTCGGATTGGAAGCGACAAACCAGGAATCGTAAAATTCATTTCCTGTTCCCGTTTTGCCGGCAAGGTCGGAACTGAATTTTAACCTTCCTTTAATGGATGCAGCTGTCCCGGTTTTAATAACATCGCGCATCATGTCAATCGTTAAATAAGCTGTTTGCGGGCTGAACACTTCAACCGGTTTTACTTCATGCCGGTAGATCACATTGCCTTCTTTATCAACGATTTTCTCGATCATGTAAGCGTCGATAAATTGACCGCTATTGGCAAATGTTGCAAAAGCGTTGGTGTTTTCTTCAACGGTGACTCCATCTTTCAATGAGCCAATCGAAGTTGCGAGATTTGTGTAGTCCTCTTCTACTAAAGAGGTAAAGCCCATTTTTTCCAAATAACTAGCGGGCTTCTGATCAACTATATCTTTATATAACTTAACAGCCGGGACGTTTAATGACTTTTCCAAAGCATATCTTGCTGATACAAGTCCGCTATAGGTTCTCGTATAGTTCATTGGCCATGGCCGATTGAGCTGCGGGTTAAGCTTCAAAGGGATGTCCGGCAAAATCGTTCCTGGAGCTGATTTACCAAGCTCCATTGCCGGTCCGTAGACAAGCAGCGGCTTCATTGTTGAGCCGTTTTGGCGAAGCCCGCTTGTTGCGTGGTTAATCTGTTCGCGCTTGTGATTCCTTCCGCCGACGAAGCTGAGAATTTTCCCAGTTTGATTTTCGATCAGCACAGCGCCAACCTCAACTGGCTCCATGACCGTTTTCTGTTCGCCGGTTTCCGTATCGGTAATAACCTGCTGCTTTTCAGGGCCGAAATTTTTATAATTCGCCGTTACGACAGCCATGACATCATACATATCCTTATTAATGGTACTATGAATTCGATAACCATTTTGGCGGAGATTCCGATCTGCAAGAGTTATGTATTTTTTCCGTAAATCATCGTCTTTCTTTAGAGCTTCTTCCTCATATCCATCTTTTTTTGCGAGTACTTTCGAAAGAACTTCAACTGCCCGCTTTTCGATCTCAACGGTTAACCATGGATACTGTTCGGTGGGGTTATCAGTTGGTGGTACAAAATTCTTGGTAATGTCATAGGCAATCGCCTCTTCGTATTGCTTGCTGTCAATTGCCCCGCCTTCATGCATCCTTTTTAGAACAGTCTTCATCCTCGTCAGGCCGGGTTCAAGGTCCGCTTTTACTTCTCCCTTGTTTGTAAACGGTGTGTAGCCGAACGGACTTTGCGGAAGGCCAGCAATAAAGGCGGATTGGGCTAAATTAAGATCCTTCGCTTCAACTCCGAAGATCCCCTTTGCAGCTGATTGTACACCGGCAATATTTCGTCCCGAAGAATTGCGGCCAAATGTGGAAACGTTTAAATACGCTTCGAGAATTTCTTTTTTATCAAAGAATTTTTCAAGCCGGAGTGCCAGTAAAATTTCCTTTGCTTTACGTTCAAAAGAAATTTCATTTGTGAGTATCTGGTTTTTAATGAGCTGCTGTGTGAGTGTACTGCCGCCTGATTGGTTGGCCGAATTGCTGACCTCTTGAAACAAGGCACGTGCGATCGCTTTCGGAACGACACCGTTATGCTCGTAAAAATACTCGTCCTCTGTTGCAACAACGGCATCAATTAAATATGGAGATACGTCGTCAAGCTTGACTTCCTCGCGCTCAAGGTCGGTTCGGAGCTTGCCTAAATACACATCGTTAGCGAAATACATTTCCGACGTTTCTTCATAGTTATATATATCTTTTTTCATACTTTCATAGGAGCGGATCGGCTCTTCTTTGACGAGTGACGCAAAATAACCTGCCCCAACCCCGCCTGCGAAAGCACCGCCGAGTACTAAGATTATTAAAAAAATTAGCAATAAATTCCAGAAAACTTGATAGGTAATTCTTGCGCCTTTGACTGTTTTCCTATCAGTAACAAGGCTGAACCATGATTTTATTTCGTCTTTCCAATTTGGCTTTTCGTTCACTTTATCAATCCCCCTAAAATCACCTACATTATAGCATACATTAACATCCTGCGATGACAAGCTATGGCATTTTTCTGAAATATACTGTGACGATTTGACATGATCCAGTGAAATATGGTAAAACTGCAATAGTTTAAATAACATTTCGAGAGCAATGACGGGAACAAGTAGTGCTTCTATCCCTGTTTTTAGAAAGCCGGCGGCTGCTGCAAGCCGGTACAAATAGAAGGATGAATTACCTCCCTGAGCATTTACTGTGAAACGTCAGTAGCAGTAAACGGTTGAACCGTTATCTTTTTAAAGTGGAGGGCTGATGTATGCCCTCAATCTGGGTGGTACCGCGCTAAATACAAGCGTCCCTGCGTTTTCGCAGGGGCGTTTTTTGTTTAAGGAAGAAGGAGGAATGAGATGATGAGTTTATTAAGAGAGCTGGAATGGAGAGGAATCATCTACCAGCAGACAGATGAAGAAGGGATTAAAGACACGTTAAACAAGGAAAAGATTTCACTTTATTGCGGAGTAGATCCGACAGCCGACAGCATGCATATTGGCCATTTGCTGCCGTTCTTAACATTGCGCCGCTTCCAAAATGCAGGCCATCGCCCGATCGTTCTTGTCGGGGGAGCGACCGGCTTAATTGGCGACCCGAGCGGAAAGTCTGAAGAGAGAAAGCTGCAAACCTTGGAGACGGTTCAAGACAATGTGAAAGGCCTGCAGGGGCAGCTCGAGAGAATCTTTGATTTTGAAGGCGAAAACGGCGCGATTATGGTCAATAACTATGACTGGGCCGGCTCGATGGATATTGTTACGTTCCTGCGCGACTACGGTAAGCACGTAGGGGTTAATTACATGCTGGCAAAGGATACGATTGCTTCCCGCCTCGATACAGGAATATCATTTACTGAGTTTACGTATACAATTTTGCAGGCGATGGATTTCCTTCATTTGTACGAACATCATCATTGCAGAATGCAGATCGGTGGAAGCGATCAGTGGGGCAACATCACAACCGGTTTAGAGTTAATCCGCAAAATGCAGCCTGAAGGTTCAAAAGCTTACGGTTTGACGATTCCACTCGTCACAAAGGCGGATGGTACGAAATTTGGAAAAACGGAGAGTGGAGCAATTTGGCTTGACCCTGAAAAAACTTCACCATATGAGTTTTACCAGTTCTGGATTAACACGGCTGATGCCGATGTGATCAAGTATTTAAAATACTTTACGTTTCTTTCGAAAGAAGAAATTGAAGAACTCGAGAAAGCGGTCGAGGAAGATCCGCATTTGCGTAAAGCACAAAAAGCTCTGGCAGAAGAAATGACCGCATTGATTCACGGGCCGGAAGCATTGCAGCAAGCAATCAAAATCTCCGAAGCGCTATTCAGCGGTGACGTAAAAACTCTTTCAGCAGCCGAAATCAAGCAAGGCTTCAAAGATGTTCCGTCGTATGCGCATGGCGGTGAAGAAGATATCTCTCTTGTTGATTTGCTCGTCGCGGCAAAAATTTCTCCATCAAAGCGCCAGGCGCGTGAGGATGTCGGAAACGGGGCTGTGTCTGTGAATGGGGAGCGTGTCACAGATACCGACAAGATTTTAACCAAAGCGGACCGTATCGAAGAGCAATTTACGATCATTCGCAGAGGGAAAAAGAAATACTTCTTAATCAAATACTAATTATAGTAGAAGCCTTCCGATTGCCGGAAGGATTTTATTCAGTCATGGAAAGCTAGCGTGGAATAAAGCGAAATGTAGCGATCATTATGTAAAATCATTCACGAGACCATTGTTGCTGAAGTGGATCAAACAATAAAAAAACAAGCCGTGGATTCCACGGCTTGTTTCAATGTTATTAACGAGAGTAGAATTCAACGATAAGAGCTTCGTTGATTTCGGCAGGCAATTCAGAGCGCTCTGGCAAGCGAGTGAAAGTACCTTCTAATTTGTCAGCATCGAAAGTTACGAAGTCAGGTACGAAGTTGTTTACTTCGATTGCTTCTTTCACGATGTCAAGGTTGCGGGACTTTTCGCGCAAGCTGATTGTTTGGCCAGGCTGCACGCGGTATGATGGGATATCAACGCGTGAACCATCAACCATTACGTGACCATGGTTTACAAGCTGACGAGCTTGGCGGCGTGTACGCGTTAAGCCTAAACGGTAAACAACATTGTCCAAACGAGATTCGAGAAGAACCATGAAGTTTTCACCGTGTTTACCAGCCATTTTGCCGGCCCGATCGAATAGGTTGCGGAATTGGCGCTCAGTTACTCCGTACATATGACGAAGCTTTTGCTTTTCCTGCAATTGCAAACCGTATTCAGAGATTTTTTTACGCTGGTTTGGACCATGTTGTCCAGGAGCGTAAGGACGCTTTTCTAATTCTTTACCTGTACCGCTTAGAGAAATTCCAAGACGGCGGGATAGTTTCCAGCTTGGACCAGTATAACGAGCCATGAATGACTCCTCCTTTGTGTTTTTATTAGTAAAATAAAAACAGTTGTGACGCACAATCGTGGCCATTTTGTCTTCATGTACCTTCGCCCCAGCAGCTCGGGGTTACCCAATACACCATCCTAGAGGAGAAAAACCTCTGCCAGAGGAACAAAATGCACCCACCAAGGTGTTCACATAGGCTGCGATATTATTTTACACAAAGGATATTATATAACTTTAGTTGGGTGAAAGTCAAGATAGTAACCAAAGGTCAAATCAATAAATATTTCGCAGGTAAAGAGTCATGAGTACAAAGATATGGTATAATGAGGAATATTAAAAATTAATTCGAAACGGCATGTATATATAACTAGTTGAGTGAATTTCACAAAGTACTAAGCTTAACCGAAAAACGAATTAAATTTACTCAATATCTAAAAAATCAATTGCTGGCTAGTCGGACTTTCCTGTGATAACCCTGTAAGATAATAGGTGATGATGGAATGGAATTGCTTGAAGACAATATTATACTAAATTTAAAAAGCCGTTTTTTTGATTTGTTTGACGTCGAAAGCGGTTTATTACGTGATGAGCTTTTACTTGATGCGATGATTGGCTCAATCAAGAGCCTGCTGCATGCCAGTGAGGTAACTTTGCTGGCGTCAAGTGAATGGAATCAAGAGCTCGTCATCGAAGCTTCCACAGAAAAGAGTGCTTACGCAGCTGCTTTTGCTCCTATTGTTACGTCGGAAGAGTATGAACAATTATTGAAAGGAAAAGTAGTTTACCGCTCCGGAGCCCCCCTGGCAGTTTTTGGCGAATGCGATTTGTCGCTGGTCTTCAAGGAAGAAGGACGAATTCATGGATTTTTGCTCATTAAACAAAAAAATCCGGGCAGCCAATCAGCACTTTCCGATCAATTGTTGATAAATATAAGTAAAGAATGTGTCACATTTCTGAAAAAAGTCCGTGGCCTTTCGAAAATAGTGGTTGACGAGAAGCGTTACAGGCAGCTTTTTCGCATCACGGAAAAGCTTCATTCTTCCATGGACATGGACGCCGTCCTTGGTGAGATCATCGGCACGCTTAAAGAAGTGTATCCATCTTTTACTTATTATTTATTGCTTTCACAGGATAATAACAGCCATGGCGATTTACCGGTAAGAGATCTGGAATATGACAGCGAAAATATTGCCGCCATGCAGGCTTATGTAACCGGGCTGGTCCAGATTGAGGATTCCGTTCAAGACAGAAAATCCGTGCTTTATGCCCCGTTAAAAGGAAGACAGGGAGTATACGGCGTGTTACAGGTCATTGCTCCGAATACAGTTGTTTTTCCGAAAAATGAGGTTGAGTTTATCATGCTCCTTTCCAACACGGCAGGCGGTGCTTTAGAAAATGCCCAGCTCTACCAGCAGTCAAGGCGGTTAATCTCGGATCTTCAGCTCATTAATGAGACATCCCATCAGCTTAATTCAAATCTCAGGCTTACCGAGACGATAAGCTATATGTCACAGCAAATCATGAAATGGTTTGATGCTCGGGAAGCAGGCTTTATTCTTCTTTCCGAAGACCTTGAACAAACAGAGGTTATGCAGGGCAGCAGCCCATTTTATTTTACTGAAGAGGCGAAAGTCTATATTAAATATATAAAAGATAAAATCAAGAAAGAAAAGGATTCTTTATTTATTGGCGATTTAAATTTGCACAATGGTGAGCGGGCTCCCCGCTTTAAATCGATCATGGCGGTTCCGATGGTGCAAAGCGAAACGTTGAAGGGTTTTGCGCTTGTCATGCATAAACAACCGTATCATTTTTCTTTTGAGGCTTTTAAGCTGCTTCAATCACTCATCCATCACTCAACACTGGCATTTACTAATTCAATGCTTCGCGAAGAACTCGAAAAAATGGTGGTTACCGATCATTTAACAAAGCTATACTCCCGGAACTATTTGAATGAGAAAATGGACATGTCAATCGAAACGGATGGACAGGGCACGTTTATCTTGATTGACATCGATGACTTCAAATCTATAAACGACACGTACGGCCACCAGATCGGTGATGAAGTAATCATTCAGGTGGCAAACATCATTAATACCCATATCCGTTCGACGGATATTGGATCAAGATGGGGCGGGGAGGAGCTGGCGATCTATTTGCCAAAAGCTCCCCTTGAAGCGGGGGTTGTTATTGCCGAAAGGCTGGTTGAAAAGGTCGCCGAAAATACATCACCGCAAATCACGATTTCTTGCGGGGTATCGCACTGGAATTCTGAAAAATCAGATACGAGCATTAATTTATTTAAAAGAGCGGACCGTGCTCTCTATCTGGCGAAAGGGAGCGGAAAAAATAAAGTAGTCATCCAGAAGGAAGAATCCGGAACGATACTGGGCGATAAACTGATTTTTAAATAAAACAAGGCAGGCCGGTTCGCGCGAATCTTTATTCCAGCGGACCGGCTTTTTTCACGGACAAGCCTTTCCTTTCCTCGAAAAATATCATATTCTAAAAGAGGGCAAATATGATAAATCACAATAATGTAAGCGTTTCCAATGAGCGGAGGGGGTTAGGAATGAAAAAAGAACGGTTTGAAACAAGTGTTATTCATGCAGGCTATGATTCCAGCCATTTCCAGGGGAGCCTGGTGCCACCCCTGTATCAAACATCCACGTTTACTTTCGACAATGCCGAACAAGGAGAAAAGCGCTTTGCCGGTGAAGAGCCTGGTTTTATTTACTCAAGGCTTGGAAATCCGACCGTTAAACTTCTTGAAACGCGGATAGCAGAGCTTGAAAATGGCGAAGCAGGTCTTGCTTTTGGCTCTGGTATGGCGGCAGTTTCTGCAGTTTTATTTGCTTTGCTCAAGGCCGGCGACCACATATTATGCTCGCAGGGTGTATATGGCTGTACATTCGGATTGCTGAGCCTGCTGAATGAGAAGTTTCTTATAACCCATGATTTTTCGAGGATGGGGACAAAGGAAGAGCTGCTTGCGGGTATCAAGGCTGAAACAGCATGCATTTATGTGGAAACACCCATTAATCCGACGATGAAACTGGTCGATTTGCAGATGGTAGCCGAAGTGGGCAGGCAAAAAGGAATCCCGATCATTGTCGATAATACATTTTGTTCACCATATTTACAGACGCCGATAAGCCTTGGCTGCGATGTAGTCATTCATAGTGCGACAAAGTATATTTGTGGACATGGAGATGTAATTGCAGGCCTGGCAGTCGGCACGCGTGCATTCATGGACATGGTAAGTAAAACGACATTGAAGGATATCGGCGGAATCATTGCTCCTTTTGACGCCTGGCTGCTCTTGCGCGGGCTCAAGACATTGCCTGTCCGAATGGATCGCCATTGTGAAAATGCTGAAAAACTTGCCTCTTTCTTAAAAAAACATCCGCAAGTCGATCGCATTTTTTTCCCGGGTGATCAAGAACACAGTGATTATAAAATTGCCGCGACACAAATGCGCAAGCCTGGCGGACTCATTTCATTTACAATCAAAGGAACCAAGCATGATGCACAGCAGTTTATGAATCAATTGAACTTAATCAAAATTGCTGTCAGCCTCGGGGATGCAGAAACTTTAATCCAGCACCCGGCGACAATGACGCATGCTGTTGTACCACAAGAAACGAGAAAACAGATGGAGATTGAGGACAATCTCCTCCGCCTGTCAGTTGGGTTGGAAGCGTGGCAGGACATCGAAGACGATTTGGCCCAGGCTTTTGCGAAGATGAATTGACGGCGTACAGAAAAACAGCCTGGCCGAATCCGGTCAGGCTGTTTTCACACTTTACAAATATTGGACAAGTGATTCGGAAAACTTCTCAAGCTTGGCTTGATCCAACACATCAAAGCGGTTTTTTTCAGGGGAATCAATATCCAAAACTCCAAGCAGCTTTCCATCCTTTAGCAATGGAATAACGATTTCCGATTGTGATGCCGCATCACACGCAATGTGGCCCGGGAACAGATGAACATCTTCCACCCTTACCGTTTCCTGCAATTGCGCCGCTTTACCGCACACACCTTTTCCGACTGGAATGCGTACACAGGCCGGCAGCCCTTGAAACGGCCCGAGCACGAGCTCATCGTCCTCAAGTAAATAAAAGCCTACCCAGTTAACCCGGTCCAAAAATTGATTTAACAGGGCAGACGCATTGCTTAAATTCGCAATCCGATTTGGTTCCCCTTCCAATAGAGCATTAAGCTGTTTTATCACCATTTCGTAATTATCTTCCCGTGTACCCTGATAGGAATCGACCTCAAACATCATCGTTCACCTCACTTCCTGAGTTTTTATCTTTCACAGTAGCATAATCCGCTGAAAAGCGGGTACTTTGTCGATAATTATATAAAGGAAAGTCAAGAGATGCAAAGAATGTTACTTATATGAGTCAATTTCACAATGTAACAAGCTAAACCGAAAAAGAACAAAGTTGTCCAGATATACAGGAGTATGCGTAGGAAACGAATAATACTACCTTAACATTAAGGACTGTTCTTTTTTCACTAAAGAATTGCTTTATGAAATTCATTCATATACTACTTTTAATCGAACAGAATCAGACTGGAGGAGGAAAAGGTGAAAAAAAATTGTAAGGATGCGATTGTCGAGGCGGCCATTATGCTTTTCAATACAAAAGGATACAATGGAATTTCGATCCGGGACATCGCACGAAAAGCAGAGGTGAATCCCGCCAATATTGCTTATTATTTTCATAATAAGCACGGCCTGCTCGAATACTGCTTTATGAACTTTTTTGAAAACTATATGGCAGAGATCGAAAAAGGCTTTGCACAGATTGAGCTCGGGGCCGCCCATTGTTTAAAGGAGATCGGCAAAAATCTTCTTGCATACCAGTGTGAGAATATTCATTTAACAAGATTTATTTTAAGGGAAATGTCGATTGACTCTCAAGTTGTCAGGGAAATTATGTCCACTTATTATGTTAAAGAACGCTTTTATTTTAAAACGGTGCTTGAAAAAGGAATCGAAGCTGGCGAATTTTCGATCCAATCGATTCCGTATACGATCATCCAGTTTAAAGGACTTTTAATGATGCCTTTTTTAAATATTCAATATGCAACCGAAGTGCTCCATGTTTTTCCGCATGAACAATACTTTTTGAAAATGTATGAACAGGAGCTCGTCCTTTGGATTGAACGGATGTTATGCACAAGTGAGCGCGAGCGGGTACTGGCTATTCAGGGAGCTGGATAAAAGCCATCTGTTCACGTCCTTGTCCCAGCTCTTTTGCCTGATGTGCGTCAGAACCATAAACAAGGGGAATTCCAAGCTCGACTGCTTTTTCAGCAATCCAGTCTGGCGGATAAGGCTCCCGGCATAGCGGTTTTGCGGTTCCAGCTCCGTTATAATCAAGTGCGTAATCGTAAATTTTCAGCACGAGAAGAATCTCAGCAAGTCTTTCGCTGTAATCGTATGCGGCAGGAAATTTTTTATGGAACTTCCTGACAAGGGTGATATGCCCGATCCGCGTCGGCTTATAGCGGCCAAGATTAGCTTTGATTGATAAAAGCAATGTATCAAAATAGCGCTCATATAACGCTTCGATTGTCCCGTACTTTTCGATCATTTGTCCGAAAACTTCAGGGCTGTAATCGAGGCAGTCATAGCTGTCGCGATATTTTAAAAAGTGCACAGATAAAATGGCATCATCCAGTTTAGGTCCCACTTTGTCCAAAAACCTCCGTGTTTCCTCTTCATATCCTTCAATAAAGTCGACTTCCAAGCCTGTGTTTATTTTGATTACACCGGCAAATTTTTTCTTTAAAACGTCGAGATCAGCAAAATAAGCATCCAGTAATTCAGGATTCATGGCACTGTCTTTTCCTGGAGCCGGGTCCTCAAACTGCTCCGGAAGCGGTGCATGCTCGGTAAAAGTTATCTCCTGAAATCCGAGTTTAATGGCTTTTTCGATGTACTCGGAAAATGAATCCGCTGTTCCATGCGGACAATATTTTGTATGAATATGGCCATCCTTCAGCATTTGCCGCCCTCCTTTTTTTATTTAAGGGGTCCCCATCAGCTTTTTTTAATACTGGGATATTTTATGAGGAATATCCCGACTTGAAATAAGCTAATAGCCGAATTTTTGTTGCTATTTCAAGAAAAAGTGAAATTATTAGTCAAAAATTGTCGTTTACATGGTATCATAAAAACTAAGAAAACACATTTTATTCATTTTTTACATAGAACCGTACAATTGCTCCAAATTCGGTATGTAAACTGGGGGTTTACAATGGAATACATCATTGGCGGATTAGCCATTATTATCATTTTATTTTTAAGCGGCTTTTTATTGAGAAAAAAATTTTATCATGACATTGACCGGCTGGAAGGCTGGAAGATTGATATAATGAACCGGCCTGTATTGGATGAGATGTCAAAGGTTAAACAGTTAAATATGACCGGGCAAACAGAGAAACTGTTTGAACGCTGGCGCGAAGAATGGGACGAGATCGTGACGACGCGGCTGCCGGCTGTTGAAGACCTTTTGTTCGACGCAGAAGAGTTTATCGATAAATATCGCTTTGGCAAATCGAAAGAAGTGCAGTCAAGAATAGAGCGGGAGCTTACTGAAACAGAAGAACAGATAAAAAGCATCCTGCATGAACTTCATGAACTTGTCGGCAGCGAAGAAAAAAACCGCGCAGAGATCGACGGATTAAAGGAACAATACCGCGAAAATAAAAAAACTTTGCTTGCGCACAGGCATAATTACGGAAAAGCTGAAGCAAAGCTTGAACAAAATTTGGACCGTGTTATGGCGAAATTCGAGGATTTCGATGATAAGACGAACCAGGGCAATTATCTTGAAGCGCGGGAAGTGGTGCTTGTCATAAAGGACGAGCTTGAAAAAATCAACTACTGCCTTGAAAATCTGCCGCATTTATTGGTGGAATGCCAGTCAACGATTCCTGGCCATATTCATGAAGTCAAAGAGGGTTGCCGGGAGATGACAGCTCAAGGGTATGTTTTGGACCATCTCCAGCTTGACAAGGAAACCGACAGGCTTGAAACAGAACTGGCCGCATACGTGGCTTATCTCGAACAGGCTGAAATTTCCGAAGTGGAGAACGGAATCCAGGCATTAAAAGAAAGTGTCGAAAATTTATTCGATATTCTTGAACGGGAAGTAGATGCGAAACGCTTTATAAGCCAGCATGGACAGGGAATAAAAAACTTCCTGGAAAAGCTGCTTAATGAAAAAGAACAGTTGAAGGCCGAGACTCTTTCAGTCCAACAGAGCTATCATTTGGCGGAAAATGATCTGAAGAATCTGGCTGAAATGGAGAAGCATTTGTCAGAGCTTGCGAAAAGGCATCTGGTACTTGAGACAAGACTGGCTGAGAATGATACTGCACAATCGGTATTAGGCGAAGAGTTAAGAGAAGTCCAGCAGTTGCTTGAAGCCGTACTGGATGAACAGAAAGAATATGCGCAGAAGCTCCAGACACTCCGAAAAGATGAAATGTCGGCGCATGAAAAAGTTGCTGAGCTAAAGAAGAAGATCGCTGAGACGATCAGATCGGTATCGAAAAGCAATATTCCGGGCCTGTCGCATACATATCAATATTTATTGGATGATGCCAATGAGAGTATTCAGAATGTGGTGCTGAAGCTGGAGGAAAAGCCTCTTGATATCCCGGCGGTACAGAGGTATTTGGAAGTAGCCGTTTTAACGGTCGAAAAGCTGGCAAATACAACGCTTGAACTTGTTGAAAACGCGATGCTTGCTGAAAAAGTCATCCAATACGGCAACCGTTACCGAAGCCGTTATCCATCTGTCGCAAAAGGGCTTGTTGAAGCAGAATCTGCATTTAGAAGCTTTGATTACCAGGCGGCATTGGAGCAGGCGGCAACATCTATAGAGGAAGTCGAGCCGGGTGCGTTAAGAAAAATTGAAATGATATTAGCAAAGGAATAGAAAAACAGGCCAACGTTGCGGCCTGTTTTTTTTGAATTTGTTTGCGATTACGGCTGGATTTGCGTCAATTGATTATGTTAACATTTAAAGTTGGCATAAATGTTTTAAAAACAAGGGGGAAGACACGATGATTTACTTTGATAACAGTGCGACAACCAAGCCTTACAAGGAAGTATTGGATTCGTATGTAAAGGTGTCCTCAGATTACTTTGGCAACCCTTCTTCACTCCACAGCGCCGGTGCCCAGGCAGAAAAGCTGCTTTCACGTGCTAGAGCAGAGCTGGCAAAATTAATGAATGTCAAGGCTAACGAAATATATTTTACATCCGGAGGTACGGAAGGTAATAACCTGGCGATTAAAGGTGCCGCCCTGGCATATAAAGGACGGGGCAGGCACATCATCACGACGCAGGTTGAGCATACCTCCGTCAGGGAAGCAATCGAACAATTGAAACGTGATTATGGTTTCAGCGTAACCTATATTGCACCGGATTCTGACGGAAGAGTAAGGATCACTGATATCGAAAAGGCTATAACCGATGAAACGATGCTTGTCTCGGTCATTCATGTAAATAATGAGGTCGGCACAATCCAGCCGATTTGCGAAATTGGTCATATGCTGAAAAACTACCACAAGATCATCTTTCATGTCGACCACGTCCAGGGGATTGGAAAAGTACCTTTGGATATGTATGAATGCGGTATTGGTCTTTGCACCATATCCGGCCATAAATTTCACGGGTTGAAGGGTACGGGTGCCCTGTTTGTAAAGGGAGGTCTTACGCTGTCACCGCTTTTTTCCGGAGGGAACCAGGAATCGAAAATAAGAAGCGGTACAGAAAATGTTGCCGGGATGGTAGCCATGGCCAAAGCGATGCGAATGACTTTCTCGAAAAGGGAAGAACATTTGCAGCAAATGGAAGCAATCAAGGAAAAATTAAGGGAAGAACTGCAAACAATCGTGGGCGTAAAAATTCATACTCCACGAAAATTTTCTGCGCCGCATATTTTAAATTTTTCAATAAAAGGATTTAAAGCAGAGGTTTTTGTTCACGCCCTTGAAGAAGAGGGAGTTTACGTTTCAACGACTAGCGCATGTTCATCAAAGCAAAAAACGGCAAGTTCAACACTTTTGGCGATGGGTGTTCCGGATGATGAGGCGGGCAGTGCGGTACGGATCAGCCTCTCATACGATAATACAGTAGAGGAAGCAGGCCAGGTAATCGACACGATCAAGAACGCGATAGACAAATTGGGAAGGGTTATGAATTAACATGAATTATGATCGAATTCTTATTCGCTATGGTGAAATATCAACAAAAGGAAGAAACCGCAATAAATTTATTAGCCTCCTTAAGGCAAGCATCCAAAGAGTTTTGCGCGATTATCCAAACGCTGCCGTTGAGGCGGACCGTGATCGGATGTATGTCTTGCTTAACGGCGAAGATGGAGAAGAAATTGCGGTAAAACTTAAAAGGGTGTTTGGAATCCAATCGTTCAGCCTCGCCGTTAAAACCGACCGGAATGTTGATGAAATGAAATCGGCTGCGTTGAAGCTGTTCTCGCGAATTTACGAGCAAGGGAAAACCTTTAAAATTACTGCCAAAAGAGGCGACAAAACGTTTCAGTTAAACACAGATGAAATTAATCACGAATTTGGCGGATATTTGTTAAAAAATATTCCCGGTCTTAAGGTAAACGTGAAAAACCCTGATATTAATCTGCAAATTGAAGTCAGGAAAGAGGCAGTGTACCTTTCCTGCGAAAATATCCACGGTGCCGGAGGACTCCCTGTCGCTTCAAGCGGCAAAGCAATGCTGATGCTTTCAGGGGGAATTGACAGTCCTGTAGCCGGCTATTTGGCGATGAAAAAGGGAGTCGATATTGAAGCAGTCCATTTTCACAGCCCTCCATTTACGAGTGAACGGGCCAGGCAAAAGGTAATTGACCTATCTGAAAAGCTTGCCGGTGTCAGTGGTGCTATCACGCTCCATATCGTTCCGTTTACTGAAATCCAACAGCTGATCCAAAAACAGATTCCGGAGAATTATACAATGACGACGACAAGGCGGCTGATGCTGAGAATAACCGATGAATTGCGCCGAAAGCAGGGAGGCCTTGCGATCGTCACCGGGGAAAGTCTCGGCCAGGTTGCCAGCCAAACGCTCGAAAGCATGTTTACAATCAATGAGGTCACCGACACACCGATTTTAAGACCGTTAATTTCGATGGATAAAACGGAAATTATGTCGATTGCCCACAGCATTGATACACACGATATTTCAATTCGGCCGTATGAAGACTGCTGTACTGTTTTTGTACCGGCGGCTCCGAAAACGAAGCCGCGGCGCGAGAAAGTTCAGCGCTATGAAAGTTTTATCGATTTTGAACCGTATATTCAAAAAGCTGTTAATGATACGCAGCTGCTGAACATCAAACCTGGATTCGGCAACGAAGCAGAACAAATTGATGAGCTGTTCTAGAAGTTTTCGAAATACGAATGTTTTTCGGAGGTTTGGCACATCCTATTGATAGGGAGACGCGATGGCACGAAATGCCGGGGTTCAACCTGAATGAAGTGCGATGTTATGCTGCTTAGTTTCTTAAACCCAATGAAAATAAATGGCTACATGGAGCGGGTTCGCCTGCTCCTATTTTTTGTGTGATTTTAAAATGTTGAAAAATTTAGTATAATAATTTTGCAGAGAATTCATGTGAGGGGGAATATTTTTGAAACGGGAAGACTTAATTGCACCTGATAAATATAATTTGGTTCGTGAGATGGAACGTTTTGCAGCTGATCCGGGGAAACTGGCAGTTAAATGGGAAAATGAAACAGGAGAAACCAGTGAAATTACATATCAACAGCTGATAAAAAATGCGAATAAAATTGGCAATGTATTTCTTCGCAGCGGCCTGCGGCGGGGGGATGTCGTTCTAATCATGGTCCCGCGCCTGATCCGGGCTTATGAAGTGTATTTTGCTGCTTTAAAAGCGGGGCTGGTCGTTATTCCAAGTTCGGAAATGCTGCGCAGTAAGGATTTACAATATCGAATTAGCCATGGTGACGTCAAGGCAATCGTCAGCTACTATCCATATGTTGAGCAATTTTCCGATATCGGAGAAATGGCAGGCCTTGAAAAGTTTGTGATTGGCGGAAAAACTGAAGACTGGACCGACCTTGATGAAGAAATGGTGGGTGAATCAGATGAAATGGCAATCGCGGCAACTTCGCGGGACGATATGGCGTTTTTATCATATACTTCAGGAACAACCGGAAATCCGAAGGGGGTCGTGCACACGCACGGCTGGGCCTATGCCCATTTGAAGACAGCGGCCGAGAAGTGGCTTTCTATTAAAGAAGGCGATGTGGTCTGGGCAACGGCAGGGCCGGGTTGGCAAAAATGGATATGGAGTCCGTTTTTATCAGTTCTTGGAACTGGTGGAACCGGCCTTGTTTATCATGGCAAATTTGAGCCGAAAAAATATTTGTCGTTATTGGACAAATATGAAGTTAATGTACTGTGCTGTACGCCAACCGAGTACAGGCTGATGGCAAAGGCTGACAACCTTGATGAGTACAAGCTTTCACATCTTCACAGTGCTGTATCTGCAGGCGAACCGTTAAACAGGGAAGTGATTGATACATTTAGAAAATATTTTAACGTTGATGTTCGGGATGGGTACGGACAAACGGAAAATACGCTTCTTGTCGGTGTGACGAAGGGGATGGAGCTTAAAGCTGGTTCAATGGGAAAACCTACCCCTGGCAACCGTGTAGAGATTGTTAACGATGAAGGAGAGCCATGCCAGCCTGGCGAGGTCGGCGATATTGCCGTCCATGTGGAAACACCTGCTCTATTTAAAAAATATTATAAAGACCCGGAGCGAACGTCGATGCAGTTCAGGGGCGATTATTATATCACCGGTGACAAGGCAAAGAAAGATGAGGACGGCTATTTCTGGTTTGAAGGGCGCGGTGATGATATTATTGTCAGCTCGGGTTACACGATCGGACCTTTTGAAGTGGAAGACGCGCTCGTGAAACATCCTTTTGTAAAAGAATGTGCCGTTGTCGCAAGCCCGGATGAAATCCGCGGACATGTCGTCAAAGCGTTCGTTATTTTGCGCGATGGAGTTGATCGAAATTCAGCAGATCTGGTCAAGAACCTGCAGGATCATGTCAAAGGATTAACAGCGCCATACAAATACCCAAGAAAATTCGAGTTTTTAGACGAGCTGCCGAAAACCACTTCGGGAAAAATCAGGAGAATTGAACTCCGCCAGAAGGAATTAGGGATGTTGAAGGAGAACTAATCCTATAATAAGTCGGATATATTCTCAACTTTGGGAAGGATATCGTCAAGCTTGGGAAGGATATCGTCAACTTCCCGGATATATCGTCAAGTTTGGAAAGATATCGTCAACTTCGGGAAGGATATCGTCAACTTCCTGAATATATCGTCAAGCTTGGGAAGGATATCGTCAACTTCGGGAAGGATATCGTCAACTTCGGGAAGGATATCGTCAACTTCCCGGATATATCGTCAAGTTTGGAAAGATATCGTCAACTTCGGGAAGGATATCGTCAACTTCCCGAATATATCGTCAAGTTTGGAAGGATATCGTCAACTTCCCGAATATATCGTCAAGTTTGGAAGGATATCGTCAACTTCCCGAATATATCGTCAAGCTTGGAAGGATATCGTCAACTTCCCGGATATATCGTCAAGTTTGGAAGGATATCGTCAACTTCGGGAAGGATATCGTCAACTTCCCGAATATATCGTCAACTTAGGGAAGAATATCGTCGAACATCCCGGATATATCGAACCTTACAGTCCGCACAGATCGGCAGTTTACAAGATGATGTTTTCCCGTGATATTTGGTATACTTATTCAAAAAATGCAGGCGTATTCCGTCTGCATTTTCAAATGGAAAAGCAAGGGGAAATGGATGATGGGAACGCTCTGGCACGGTGGACTAATTTATACGATGGAGACGGAAGGCGAGCAGGTTGAAGCCATTTATACGGAAAATGGCACGGTCATGGCAACGGGAACCTTCGCAGGTCTTCAGGGAAAATATCAAAACGAGATATCTGAAATCAATCATTTACATGGAAAAACAATGTTGCCAGGCTTTGTCGACAGCCATATGCATCTAATCGGCCATGGTGAGACGCTGATCAGGCTTGATCTTTCCAGGCATACCTCGAAGCAAGCGGTATTTAAAGCTGTAGAGGATTATGCGGACCGCACAGCACCAGGCAAGTGGATCATCGGGGAAGGCTGGAATGAAAATCTGTGGAAAAATCCTGAAGTTATTTCCCGGGAAGAAATGGATGCGCTTGTCCCGGATCATCCCGTGCTACTCAAGCGCGTCTGCCGCCATGCTTTAGTCGCCAATTCGCTCGCTTTAAAAGCGGCCAATATAACCTCGGCAACGATCTGTCCTCCCGGAGGGGTCATTGACAAGAGTGATTCGGGAAAATTGACTGGACTTCTGAAGGACCAGGCCCAGGATCTCCTTTTGTCAGCTTTGCCTGATGTCGAGGAAGAATATTTGCAGCAGGCGTTGCGGGCAGCGATAAAAAACGCCTGGCGTCTCGGCCTGACCGGGGCCCACACAGAGGATTTAAATTATTATGGCGGTTTTCAAAAGACATATGAAACATTTAAACATGTCATTGAAGATGAAGGATTGAGGTTCCGTGCCCACCTTCTCGTCCACCATGAAGTGGCTTCCGATCTTTATAAAGAGGGTGGCACTTTTCTCGGCGGAAATCAATGGATTGAATTTGGCGCAATCAAAATATTTGCGGACGGGGCACTGGGCGGTCGAACGGCCTTGCTGAGCCACCCGTATGCAGATGAACCCGGCACGAGCGGCGTTGCCATTTTTACAGAACAACAGTTGCTTGATATAGTCAAAAACGCGAGGGAACACGAGATGCCTGTCGCGATTCATACGATCGGCGATTTGGCCTTTGAGTACGCTTTAAATGCACTGGAGAAAAGCTCTTTGCAAGGTAAGGGAAGGGACCGGCTGATTCACGCCCAGATCTTACGCAGCGATTTAATCGAGCGGGCAAAAAAGCTTCCGTTAATCCTCGATATCCAGCCAATGTTCACAGCATCCGATTTCCCGTGGGTAGTCGAGCGGATTGGCGAGGAGCACATGAAATATTGTTATGCATGGAAAACTCTTCTCGACGCAGGCATTCCTTGCGCCGGAGGTTCGGATGCGCCGATCGAGCCAGCTGATCCGCTGCTCGGCATCCATGCTGCTGTCACAAGGTCGAACGTCGATGATCCTGCAAAGATCGCATATAAGCCAGAAGAAGCGTTATCGGTTTATGAAGCTGTCAGCTTGTTCACAAAAGGAAGCGCTTATGCGATTTGCCATGAACATGACCGCGGTCGCATTAAAGCAGGATACGCCGCCGATTTCACGGTTCTTTCCGAAAATATATTTGAAATTGATCCGCAGCAGATTGCTGATATACAAGTCGCAATGACGGTTGTTGATGGACAAATCGTTTATAAACTGGAAAATCCGGGGGTGTAATCCCGGATTTTTATTTTTTCACAAGCAATTATAGCTCACTATCCACACATTTCCTGTATAATAAAAAATATTTCGATACTAGAAAGAATAGAGGAACGAAGGAAATGAATCATGATGAACAACGATTAGGGGCCATTTACGCAGGCTTCTCTTATATTTTATGGGGATTGCTGCCGATCTATTGGAAGTTTTTGCATCATGTCAGTGCCTATGAAATTTTGGCAAGCCGGATTGTTTGGTCGTTTATTTTTATGCTTGCTGTCTTGTTTGTTCTAAGAAAGCAGAAAGCCTTCTTGCAGCAGCTGAAGGAGCTGAAAAACATTCGAAAAGCGGCTGCACTTGCTTGTGCTTCTTTGTTGATCAGTATCAACTGGTTTATTTATATTTGGGCAGTTCATACCGACCAAATGATTCAAGCCAGCCTTGGCTATTACATTAATCCGCTCGTCAGTGTTTTGCTCGGTATGCTTGTTTTCAAGGAAAAACTTTCGCCTGCACAATACTTATCGGTGCTGTTTGCCGCAATTGGCGTTCTCGTCTTGACGATTTCATACGGAAGCTTTCCATGGATTGCGTTGACACTCGCGGTCTCATTTGGTTTATATGGTCTCTCGAAAAAGCTGATCAAAGTCGATTCGGAAATTGGCTTGACGCTTGAAACTTTGATGGTGACTCCGATTGCCGCCATTTACATCGGCGTACTTTTTTACAATGGCGGCAATGCTTTTGCGTCTGTGTCCATCTCTACAGACCTGCTGCTGATTGGTGCAGGTGCTGCTACTGCCTTGCCATTGTTGTTTTTTGCAAAAGGCGCCCAGCGCATTCCATTATCAATGCTGGGATTCCTGCAATATATCGCGCCAACCTTAACACTCCTTCTTGGCGTGTTTGTCTATGGTGAACACTTTTCAAGAAATCACCTGCTCGCCTTCACATTTATTTGGGCAGCATTGACGATTTATTCAATTGCACGTACAAAAGCGGTCACAGCGCTCGAGCTGAAATGGAAAAAAAGCAAAGGCCTTGAAATGTGAGAAAGAGAGTCCGTTTTGGGGGACTCTCTTTCATTACAAAATTCTATAAAAAAGTCCGTTTCACTTTTTCCCAAAAAGAATTGTCCTTTAGTTTGACGGTTTTGATGACTTTGCCGCTTAATTTAATATCAATTTTTTCAACATGCTGGATGCTGAGTGCTTCATTGTCCATTCCCATTGTCGGGTAGTCATTGCCAGCCTGGGCAACTTTGAGGGTAAGCTGTCTGTCACCGCTCAATATGAAAGAAGACCCGAGCGTCCGGTAGCGATTATTGTTTAACGAAGCGAGCTCGCTCACCTGGAAGCACGGCAGCATCGGATCGACGATGGAACCATTAACCGATTTTGTATAGGCTGTGCTCCCAGTTGGTGTCGCGACAATCATGCCGTCGCCGCGGAAGGTTTCAAAGTAGTTCTGGTCGATGAAGACATCAAGAACAAAGGTTTTGATGATCGCGGAGCGGATACTGAACTCATTCAGGCAGCTGAAGGTAGATTCATCATCCAACGTTACATCAATGGTTGGATAGCGCCGAACCTCGATCTGTTCATTGGTCATTGCCTCAATCATTTTTGCGGTGTCATCAATATTAAAGTCGCAGTAAAGGCTTAAGCTGCCGGTTGTTGAAATACCTGCATACAAGCTATCCTCTTTAAAGCCTGTTTTTCTGACTGCCTGCAGAAATGTACCATCACCGCCGATGCTGACGATAATATTCGCGGTGTTAAAATCTTTAACAACGTTAAATCCGTATTGACTGGCAAGTTCGTAGAGGGGCGCTACTTTTTCCAGAGTTTCAACATCCCGCTTATGGTAAAGATATAAATTGCGGCGATTAGGCATGTTCATTCCTCCAAGCATAAGGTAGGTTATTTTGGTTCAATTCGTTTTCTGAAAAAAATGAATTTTCATACGTTCCTATTTTTAAACTACAGAGCTTGCCATTTTGCTAAAATATTAGATGTTGACATTAGTTTACCATGTTTTTGAAACATTTTGAAAGTGAGTCCGTATTAAAATGGAGTCATAAATAAGGGGGAAACATCATGAACGGTAAACGCTGGGCAGCACTTGGAATTGCTGCCGGATTATTTTTAGTATCAGTGATTGTTAATTTTGCAACAGCATTTGCATTAAATGATTGGGAAACTACATTTTCGGAGGTATTTGAAACATCCGATGATTTATTCCTTGAAGAGGTTGTCGAGGAAGGCGACGAATTTAGCAAAATTGCTGTGCTCGACGTCGATGGAGTTATTCAGGATACAGGCGACGCAGCTGCGCTGTTCGCAACCCCTGGATATAATCACCGTGCTTTTATGGAAAAACTGGAGCAAGTCAAGGATGACGATACCGTAAGCGCCATGATTATTCGTGTCAACTCGCCGGGCGGCGGAGTGGTCGAAAGTGCCGAAATCCATGATAAGCTTGTTGAGATTCAGAAAGAAACGAAAAAGCCTGTGTACGTCTCAATGGGATCGATGGCGGCTTCCGGAGGTTACTACATCTCAGCTCCTGCTGACAAAATTTATGCAAGCCCCGAGACAATGACCGGTTCTTTAGGTGTGATTATGCAAGGTATGAACTATAGCGGCCTTGCTGAAAAATATGGGGTCGATTTTGAAACAATCAAAAGCGGTCCATATAAGGATATTATGAGCCCGACGAGAGAGATGACAGCAGAAGAACGCGCGATTCTCCAGTCGATGATTGATAATTCTTATAAAGGTTTTGTAGACGTTATCGCTGAAGGCCGTGGCTTGTCCGAAGATCAGGTAAGGCAAATTGCCGACGGACGCATTTATGACGGACGCCAGGCGAAGGAATTGAACCTGATTGATGATTTCGGTTATTTAGACGATGTCATTGAGGCGTTGAAAAAAGACCATGACTTAAGCGGCGCGATGGTTGTCCAATATACCGAAAATCTGGGCTTTGGCTCTTTATTTAGTATGGGGGCGCACAAAATCATGGGGGAAGAGCTGGAAATGGCCGGAATTATGAAGCTGTTATCCCAGCCGTATGCTCCACGTCTCATGTATTTATATGCTGAATAAGGAGGGAAACCGATGAGTGTTAACGATTCTTCAGAAAAAAATCTCGATCAACAGGACGAAGCGTCCGTAACCCTGGAAAGCTTGGAGGCTGGCGAATCTTTTCCTGCCGAAAATGCTAATCGAGTTTCTGATTCAGATTATGCGGTCAGCGCTCCTCCAGCTCCTGTATTGCGCTTTGCCGGCTTCTGGATGCGCTTTTGGGCATATCTTTTAGATTTAATTGTCGTTGGAAGCATCGATCGCCTAATCATGAATCCGATTTTCAGGGTACTTGATATTCCCCTGCATGAAATGGGAATTTTCGCGCCAATCACAATTGCAACAGCCATTACTTTCTATGCCTACTTTGTGCTGATGACGAAGTTCTTCGGGCAAACGCTCGGGAAGATGGTGTTTGGGCTTAAGGTCGTTGATTTAGATGGAAGCAAGTTATCGTGGGGAACTGTTCTGTTTAGAGAATGGATTGGGCGCTTTATTTCATCAACAATCATAGTGGGCTATATAATTGTCGCTTTTTTGCCGAAAAAACAGGGACTGCACGATCTGTTTTCAGACACAACAGTCGTTCATGAAAGATAGAAACGTAAACCTGCCATAAGAGAATGGCAGGTTTATTTTTTTGATTTCAGCCGATAATAATAGGCTGAAAGGTTGTGGTTTTATCATGAATTGGGTTGCAATTGGATTAATCATTTTGATGGTTACTATTCTCCTTATAGTCATCATTGTGATGAGCAAATTAACGGTTTATGCATACTTCAACCATTACAACGGCAACAACCATTTACAATTGGAGTTTAAAGTGTGGTTTGGGCTGGTAAAATATCGAGTTGATGTCCCTCTGCCAACGGCCAATGAAGATTCCGGATCAGCTATTTTAAACGAGGAAATGGAGCATGATGGAACAAATCCGTCACAAGAATACGGCAGGGATCCTGGCGGTGATTTGGGAACTAGTTTAAATGACGTGAAAAAACTGCTTGACGAGATGGGACAGTTACATCGAATTCTTAAAAATTTTTTGAAGCAAATAGCTATTAAACATTTAGAATGGCATTCGGTTGTCGGGGTTGGCGATGCTGCATCGACAGCGGTGCTGACGGGCGGGATCTGGGCGCTTAAAGGCAGCATTATCGGGATGATCAGCAGTTATATGAAGCTTAAGATGATGCCTGTGTTGTCGATTGCGCCCGGGTTTCAACAGGTCATTTCTGAAACATCCTTTACATGTATGCTTCAATTTAGAATCGGGCATGCTATGGTTGCCGGAATTAAAATGATTAAATTTGGGAAGGGCGCAGGCCTCAGGTTTATAACAAAACCTTTTTCCGCTCATTCTGAAAATAAGGCTAAATCCATTTAGATGGGGAGGAAGCAGAAGTGTCCGAGCATCCGATTCAGGGGTTAATGACCACTGCCATGGAAAGTTTAAAAGAAATGATTGATGTCAATACGATTATTGGGGATCCTGTTGAAACCCCTGATGGAAGCGTAATTTTAACGGTTGCAAAGGTTGGCTTTGGCTTCGCCGCAGGCGGCAGTGAATTTAAGCTGGATGGCTCAAGTTCCTCTCAAGGGCAGGGACAAAGTCAGAATCAGAGCCAAAGCCGGAGCCAGAGCCAGGGACAATCCCAGCATCCGTTTGGCGGTGGAAGCGGGGGCGGTGTTTCGATTACGCCAATCGCTTTTTTAATCGTCAACTCTAGTGGAGTAAAAATGCTGCACCTTGATGAAAGCACTCATATTTATGAAAAAATATTGGAGCTCGCTCCACAGGCCGTTGATAAGATCCAGCAAATGTTTCAGAATAAAAACGGGGCAGGCGGGGGCGAACAGGCCGGCAAGAAGCAAAGCCAATCAAACAACAACAACAGCCAACAGCAAAACGAATCGAACAACGGTAACAGCCAACAGCAAAACGAATCGAACAACTGTAACAGCCAATAGCAGGACGAAGATTTTTAGAACAACAGAAGTTAACTCTTGCAAGATGAGAGTTAGCTTTTTTGTTGGATTAGAAGATATTCTTGTGTTTGTTTTTTCCTAAAAAAAGCTTAATCCTTTGCAAAAAATGCTCTTAAAAGCTATCATTTACACTGTACATATTGAAAAAATAAGCTGCATTTATGTAGGAATATATTCTGACAAAAGCGGCTTATTATCTCAAGACCAGGCGTTCTGCAAGAAAAATGTTGAGGAGGATGGTTCGAGTGGCATCAATTACTTTTAAAGGCAATCCGGTTACTTTGTTAGGAAATGAAGTAAAAGTTGGTGACAAAGCACCAAACTTTGTCGTGCTGGCCAATGATTTATCAGAGGTGACGCTTGATAATTCGAAAGGTACTGTTCGGCTGATCAGCGTTGTGCCGTCATTAGATACAGGTGTGTGTGACGCGCAAACAAGACGTTTCAACGAAGAGGCAGCAAAACTTGATAATGTGAAGATTTTAACGGTGAGTGTCGATCTTCCATTCGCACAAAAACGCTGGTGCGGAGCAAATGGAATTGAGAATGTCCAAACGCTCTCCGACCACCGTGACCTTTCATTTGCTGAAGCGTACGGAGTTGGTATTAAAGAACTTCGCCTGCTTGCCCGTGCCGTATTCGTCGTTGATTCAAGCGAGACCGTTACATACGCAGAGTATGTCAGCGAAGCAACCAATCATCCAAATTACGAAGCAGCTATAGAAGCCGCAAAACAAGCAAAATAATCAAAGTGGCCCCCGCTGATGGATAGCGGGGGTGTTTTATTGCGATTTTTAAACTTGGTCCGATCCCAGGCGGTTGGGAATGGTGAAAACATAGTTGAAATGATTGGAAGCAGTTGAAAACTGCAAAGAAAATCATCAAGACGGGGCGCTTGACTGTTTTAGATGAAAAAAACACATAAAAAGGTGGGCTATCCGCGGTGAATTGCGATTTATCCGTGGAAATAGCTTCATATCCGCGGAAATTTCGATATATCCGCGAAAAAGGACCATATATCCGCAAAAATTTTGATATATCCGCGAAAAAGGACCATATATCCGCGAAAATTTTATTATATCCGCGAAATGTAGGATGCACGCTACGTGCATACAGGGAAGTCTCTAATTTTTTTCAAGTGGTTCGGACTGAAAGTAAATTCGGCCTTTACCTTTTCCAGTGCAGGGCAAATTCAGCGCTCTTAGAATTCTATTACATAGGTCCGGAGAAGAAATTTGCAGGAATTGACGTAATTGCTTATTCGTAACAGTAGGTCGAATAAGGAGAAAATAATCATCTATTGTTTCTACATGTGCATCTTTGGCACGAGTATTGCAGTTAGCACATACCCATGCTCCTTGCACTCGGGCCATCGGTATAAATGAACACTCCGGGCAATGTACGCCTTTTAAGATTTCATTTTGGGAGATATTATAATGCTGGATATTGTATTGCAGGGGATTATGTTTCTTGATTAGCAGACGATTTAACCTTTTGAGGTTCTTTTCAGAAAGTTTTTCCTTAATAAAGTGATTGGTAAGAGCTTCTATTTTACTGACAAGTTGAAAAGCGTGGCAAACGGTTTGGAGCGCTTGAGAATTTTCAGGTGGAGTCGTAATGATGGTAGAGGGATGACTAATCACAACGAAATTTTTTATCGGGATATCTGGAATGTTATGTTCTGTTATCCATTTCTTAAAAAGTTCACTTTGCCTTCTCACTTGAGTTAAAGGATCTTGAAAGCCTTCAACCTTATCATTCATTGTTCGAATCAGTTGCTGGAAATAGGGATCAAAATATAATGTACCTGAAATATTTTTGACTTCAAGGATAACCGCGAAACATGGAGAAAGGATCAGCGTATCGATTTGGAAGTAAGAGTAGGTATGTTGCAGTCGAAGGTCTTGAAAAATATAGAAGTTTTTCTGGGGGAGACGTTTTAAATAAAAGTCTAAGGCTTCCTCTCCTTTGTAACCGGCCTGCCCTTTTGCTAAGTCTTGCTCAATTGTCGCCCGTTTTGGATGGTTTTTGGGGATCTTCTTAACAAAGCCTTACCCAGTTTAATTTTTACGGGAACTGTACGCTCTTTAACAATCAAAAATATCACTCCTTTTTACTTTTTAAGACAATTTCTCTATTAAATTTACAAATTCCTGCCTGCTGAAAAAATTTTATCCGCGGAAATAAGGGAGATATCCGCGAAAATTTCGATATATCCGCGAAAAATTCAATTTATCCGCGGAAAGGCACCATATATCCGTTAAAAGCAAAATTTATCCGCGAACGTGAGAGTTGCCTGCTTGTGAATCAAAAGTGTGATCGTTACAATAGGGAAATAAAGACTTCGGGAGGTATGTGAAGTGGAGGTTTCTCCAGTAGAACAACTATTTGCAGTATTTGACGGTACAGCTGCGATCCTGCAGGAAGAGCTGCAGTGTACATATTTGGAAGCCCTTGCTGAAACAGGGGAAAATATTTTTCAAAACACGATTCTTCAGGAAGAATTGAGTGAGATAACCGTTAAAAGGCTTGAAAAAAGTTATAACTTGGTTGCGGAAAAAAATTTTCTAAGCGAAGAGTATCGCAAAGCATTTCAACTCGCGATTTTAAAAGGAATGAAGGAGCATGTCCAGCCAAACCATCAGATGACTCCCGATACAGTCGGGATGCTCGTTGGGTATTTGGTCAATAAGTTTGTGGAGGCGAGTTCTTTTCGGCTCCTCGATCCGGCAGTCGGGACGGGCAATCTGTTAACGACGGTAATCAATTACCAGGATAATAGACAGGTTGAGGCGATCGGGATCGACATCGACGATTTGCTGGTAAAGCTCGCTTATGTAAATGCCAATTTGCAATCACATCCAGTTCAGTTATTTAATCAGGATAGCTTGGAGCCGCTCTTTGTAGATCCTGTTGACGCTGTAGTTTGCGATTTGCCTGTCGGCTTTTATCCAAATGATGACAGGGCCGCCGCGTTTGATATTCGGGCTGAATCAGGTCATACGTATGCACATCATTTGTTTATCGAACAGAGCACCCGATATTTAAAACCGGGTGGTTATCTGTTTTTGATCATCCCGAATGGCCTGTTTGAAAGTGAGCAGGCTGCAAATCTGCATGCTTTTGTAAAAGAGAATTTGAATATTCAAAGCTTGATCCAGCTTCCTTTCAACCTTGTTAAAAATGAGGCTGACGCAAAAAGCATTTTGATCCTGCAGAAAAAGGGCGAAAATATCAACCCTCCTAAAGAAGCTCTGCTTGTTAATCTGCCAGATCTATCAAACGGAGCTGCGGTAGACCGCATCCTTCAAAAAATAAATGCCTGGTTTGCCGAAAATAAATAAGAGAAATCATAAAACCGCGTGCAGAAATTGCAGCGGTTTTTTTCGATAAAATATCAGAATATATTTAATTTGTGTTGAAAACGGTAACAATCGCACGTGCGTCTTGAAAAGTGTCATGGACAGTGTTTAAATGGGGAGTTGAGAGATATATTCAATGCCGGTTGTACAAAATAACATTGTACCAGGCAAGAATATTAATTTATGATCGTGTTATACAAAAGGAGCGGTAGCAATCATGTCAAAGGTTATTGCAATAAACGCAGGCAGTTCTTCTTTAAAATTTCAACTGTTTGAAATGCCTGGCGAAGAAGTGATTACAAAGGGTCTGATTGAAAGGATCGGCCTCAATGATGCACTTTTTAATATAACGGTAAACGGTGAAAAAATACAGGAAGTTACCGACATACCAAACCATGAAGTAGCTGTAAAATTGCTGCTTGATAAGCTGACTGATCTTGGGGTCATTGCTTCATTATCAGAAATTGATGGAGTCGGGCACCGCGTTGTTCACGGCGGTGAAGATTTCAATGAATCTGTTTTGATTACTGATGAAGTGATCCGCAAAATTGAATCATTATCAGAGCTCGCCCCGCTTCATAACCCGGCAAACGTCACGGGTATCCGGGCATTTCAGCGCGTTCTTCCAAGCGTCCCTGCCGTGGCGGTGTTTGATACGGCTTTCCATCAAACAATGCCGGAGAACTCTTTCCTGTACAGCCTTCCTTATGAATATTATGAAAAATACGGAATTCGCAAATACGGTTTCCATGGAACCTCGCACAAATATGTATCACAGAGGGCTGCCGAAATGCTTGGCCGTCCGGTCGAGCAATTGCGCCTTATTTCATGTCATTTGGGGAACGGTGCCAGTATTGCCGCAATTGAGGGCGGCAAATCAATTGATACTTCAATGGGCTTTACCCCATTGGCAGGTGTTACAATGGGAACCCGTTCAGGTAACATCGATCCCGCGCTGATTCCGTTCATTATGGAGAAAACAGGAATGACAGCCGAAGAGGTTCTTGAGGTGTTAAATAAGAAGAGCGGCATGCTTGCCGTATCCGGTTTTTCGAGTGATCTCCGCGATATTGAACAGCAGGCCAATAAAGGCAATGAACGGGCTGAACTTGCCCTTGAAGTGTTTGGAAATCGAATCCACAAATATATCGGATCTTACGCTGCCCGCATGTACGGCGTAGACGCGATTATTTTCACGGCAGGAATCGGTGAGAACAGTGATACCATTCGTGAAAGAGTGTTAAGAGGACTGGAATTTATGGGTGTTTATTGGGACCCGGCTTTAAACAAAGTCCGCGGTGAAGAAGCGTTTATTAACTATCCTCACTCCCCTGTTAAAGTTATGGTCATCCCGACCAATGAAGAAGTGATGATTGCCAGGGACGTTGTTGAAAAAGGCGCAATTCACGGATAATAACAAGCAGCTTTATTCTCAAGTACGGGATAAAGCTGCTTTTTTGTATGAAAATCCCGTTGGCTTCTGAAAGGAAACGGGATGTTTTTCTGTGCTATAATGATTAAAAATAGCCGGCAAGACTGGGGGTAATAGGATTGGCTTTATCAGAACGGGAACAACAGGTACTTGATGGAATAAGGGATTGGGAAACGCGACTGGCAAGTTATGAGCCGAATGATTTGGAATTGACATATGAAAAATATTTGGAGCGATCATTTTCGCTGCTTCCTGAACAGATTCAGAAGCAAATATTTTCTGCCCTCGATAATTGGCTCTTTCATCTTCATGCTGTGATTCAAAGTGCGCAAATCCAGCATGATGCAAAAGAACGGATTCTAACAGCTGGCAGGGTGTTTAATCCGGACATTGAGACAGTCAGGGATCTCCGCTCGCTTGATATCGACCAGCTTAAATACATAGCCCATCAACAAATTTCGCGACACCGCTTGTATTCATTTGCACAGGGCGGCCTATCCGGAACAGGCGGTGCGTTGCTGCTCGGTACGGATATTCCGGCAATGGCGGTGATTAATCTCCGGGTCGTCCAGCTGATTGCGATGACTTACAGTTTTGAAGTAAACACTCCTTTTGAAATGATGACTTCGTTAAAAGTGTTCCACGCTGCGACATTGCCGCCGCGCATGCAGGGACAGGCCTGGAACGAATTGATGAACGAGCTTGAAGGGAGCGGGGAGTTTTACTTTTATGATGGAAAAGAAGATTTAACCGATTTGACGTGGCTTGAGCATCCGCTAAAGCAGGTCTTTAAAGGAATTGCGATTATGATGTTAAAAAAGCGTTCTGTTCAGGGAATGCCGCTGATCAGCATGGCAATTGGTGCGGGAGTAAATTATCAGCTGACGAGAAAGGTGACAGAATTCGCGCACCAATATTATCAAATGCGTTATTTTTTGGAAAAGGAGCGGGCCGATGAGCACAGCGGAGCATAAGCAGGAAGCACCGAAGCAGGTTCGCTGCATGGTCATAACCGTCAGCGATACAAGGGATGAACAAACGGATAAAAGCGGCCGATTAATCATCGATTTACTTGAGGAGTTCGGTCATTCAATCTTGGATTACGTCATTGTAAAAGATGAAGCGGAGTCGATTCGTGCAGAAGTTTTAAAGGCTGCCGGGAATTCTGCCGTTGATGCAGTCATTACAAATGGCGGTACTGGCATCGCGAAGCGGGACGTCACGATTGAAACGGTGCGCGCGCTGTTTGATAAGGAAATAACAGGATTCGGAGAGCTGTTTCGAATGCTTAGCTATCAGGAGGATATCGGATCAGCAGCAATTCTATCAAGAGCGATTGCCGGAGTTATCAAGGATACAGCGATTTTTTCAACGCCCGGATCATCAGGCGCCGTAAAGCTCGCAATGAACAGGCTGATTTTGCCTGAGCTTGGGCACGTCGTCAGAGAACTGAGGAAGGATTTAAAGTAGCTTAAAAGGCCTCTTCACATTGAAGTAGCTTGAATGGATAAAAGGCCTCTTCACATTGAAGAGGCCTTTTATTGATGCACCTTCCCGGAGATATCCTGGCTGGTACGGTACCAGAGCCATAAATCATTGATGATCGACGCCAGTTCGGCAATCTCATTGTTTAGCTGGCAGGAATGCTTAAAGTCGCTTTCATCTGAGAGTGCTGCTTGTTTTAAATTGATTATCCTCTCCAAATCGGAGATTCGATCAGGGATTTTGCCTCTGATTTTTTCCCATGTCAGCAAAATTGATTGCTGGTCTTCTTCACTGTATGTGTCCCAGCTTTTATAAGACTCGGGAAGGGGGATGCCCAGCCTTTGATTAAACGAAAAAAAATCCTCCATCTTAAGCCTCCATGAAGCGTTGTTGCTTTCATTCTACATCAATCCCCTCATGTGTTCCAATCATTAAAAAAATCATGTTTACACAAATTTATTAATAAGTATTGAAAAGTGATCGAAAACTTGGTAAAGTAAAAAACAGATATTGTATAAAAATATATTTAGATGAATATTTATTCATTCGTTAAGGAGAGGAACTTCGATGACAAATCAAAAAGTAGTACTCGCATATTCAGGTGGCTTGGATACATCTGTAGCAATAAAGTGGCTGGGGGACCAGGGATATTCGGTAGTAGCCTGTTGCCTTGATGTCGGTGAAGGCAAGGATTTGGAGTTTATCCAGCAAAAAGCGCTTCAGGTTGGGGCGGTCCAGTCGTACGTGATTGATGCAAAAGAAGAATTTGCCAAGGAATATGCATTGATCGCCTTGCAGGCTCATGCATTATATGAAGGAAAATATCCGCTCGTATCAGCTTTATCGCGCCCTTTGATTGCAGCGAAGCTGGTTGAAATTGCTGAGCAGGAGGGTGCGGTCGCAGTTGCTCATGGCTGCACAGGCAAAGGAAATGACCAGGTCAGGTTTGAAGTTTCGATTCAGGCGTTGAACCCTGAGTTGAAGGTATTGGCTCCAGTCCGTGAATGGAGCTGGTCAAGGGAAGAAGAAATTCAATATGCAAAAGAAAAGGGAATTCCGATTCCGATCGACTTAGACAGCCCGTTCTCGATTGACCAGAACCTGTGGGGGAGAAGCAATGAATGCGGAATCTTGGAAGATCCGTGGGCGGCGCCGCCGGAAGAGGCGTACGAGCTGACAGCAAGTCTTGAACATACTCCGGAAACAGCTGATCTAGTTGAAATCGGCTTTGATAAGGGAGTACCTGTATCATTGAATGGAAAGCATTACTCCTTATCTGCGCTTATTTTACAATTAAATAAGCTGGCTGGAAAGCACGGCGTCGGCAGAATCGACCATGTTGAAAATCGCCTTGTCGGGATCAAATCGAGGGAAGTGTATGAATGTCCCGCTGCGATCACATTAATTAACGCGCATAAAGAGCTGGAAGACTTGACGCTTGTGAAGGAAGTCGCGCATTTCAAACCGGTGATTGAGAAAAAAATTACTGAGCTCGTTTATGAGGGTCTCTGGTTTTCTCCTTTAAAAGGTGCGCTTGAAGCGTTTTTGAAACAGACCCAGGAGCATGTCACCGGAACGGTTCGCGTTAAGCTTTTCAAAGGCCATGCAATCGTGGAAGGCAGAAAATCTCCTTATTCCCTTTATGATGAGAAGCTTGCTACCTATACAGCGGAAGATGAGTTTGACCATACAGCGGCCTTAGGTTTTATTAAGTTATGGGGCTTGCCAACAAAAGTACAAAGTATTGTGCAAAACAAGAAGGTGACTGTGTGAAAAAACTGTGGGGCGGAAGATTTACGAAGAGTGCGGAGGAGTGGGTCGATGAGTTTGGCGCATCGATCTCATTTGACCATCAGCTCGTAAACGAAGATATAGACGGAAGTATTGCGCATGCAGAGATGCTTTCGAAATGCGGGATATTAACCGAAGCTGAAGGCGAGCTCATTAAAAAGGGCCTTCTTAACTTAAAGGAAAAGGCCGGCAAAAGCGAGCTGCCTTTCTCAGTTAAATTGGAGGATATTCATTTAAATCTTGAAAGTCTGCTGACCGGGGAAATTGGCGCAGCCGGCGGCAAACTTCACACGGCAAGAAGCCGAAATGACCAGGTTGCCACCGATATGCACTTATACTTGCGTACGCAAACAGAAGCGATCATTGAATTAATCATCGAAATGCAAAAGGAGCTTGTCGAAAAAGCCGAAGCGCATGTTGAAACGATTATGCCGGGCTATACGCACCTGCAAAGGGCACAGCCGATCTCGTTCGGGCACCATTTAATGGCCTATTTTTGGATGCTTGAACGGGATAAACAGCGCTATGAGGAAAGTTTAAAAAGGGTTAATGTTTCGCCGCTCGGAGCCGGGGCACTGGCAGGGACAACTTTTCCGATCGACCGCCACTACAGTGCCGAGCTGCTCGGCTTCGATGCAATTTATGAAAACAGCCTTGACGCTGTCAGCGACCGCGACTTTATCCTTGAATTCTTATCAACGAGCTCCATTTTAATGATGCATTTGTCGCGATTAAGCGAAGAAATTATTTTTTGGGCGAGCCAGGAATTCAAATTTATTGAATTGGACGACGCATTTTCGACAGGAAGCAGCATTATGCCGCAGAAGAAAAATCCTGACATGGCTGAGTTGGTCCGCGGTAAAACGGGACGGGTGTATGGAAATCTAATCGGGCTGTTAACGGTCTTAAAAGGGCTTCCCCTCGCTTACAATAAGGATATGCAGGAAGACAAAGAAGGAATGTTTGATACGGTGACGACTGTTACCGGTTCATTAAAAATATTTGCCGGCATGATGAAGACGCTGAAGGTCAATACCGAAGTTATGGAAAAAGCAGTAAAAAACGATTTTTCCAATGCAACCGAGCTTGCCGATTATTTGGCGGATAAAGGGTTGCCATTTCGTGAGGCACATGAAGTAGTTGGAAAATTGGTTCTTGCCTGTGTTGAAAAAGGCTGCTTTCTTGCCGATTTGCCGCTGGAAAAGTTCAAGGAGGCAACCGAATTATTTGAAGAAGATATTTATAGCGCCCTTGATCCATACACGGCCGTCAAGCGCCGCAACAGCGCTGGCGGGACAGGATTTGAACAGGTACAAAAAGCGATTGATAAAGCAAAGTTATTATGGAAATAAAAAAGCACGCATGCCGCTAGTGGCTGCGTGCTTTTGGTATTATCTGCTGACATTAAGGTAAAAATGATAATATTAACAGTATTTAATCCAGACCTTTTTCGGTTCGAACAACAAGGACATCACAAGCTGCATAGCGGGTAATATGCTCTGAAACACTGCCGATCAAGAAGCGTTCAACCGCATTTAATCCGGTTGCACCGCAAATAATTAAGTCGACCTGATGCTTTTTGGCAACATCTTTCGGAATTTTAACCTTTGGAGAACCATAATCTATTTCATATTTTACATCTGTGATGCCGGCATCCAACGCCCGCTGCTGGTAATTTTTCAAAAGCTCTTCGGCAAAAAGCTGTGCCCTTTCCGCGATTGCCCGATCATACGCTTCTACAGTGGCAAAGGTTCTTGTGTCAATAATATGGGATAAAACGAGGGAAGCATTATTTCTTTTGGCAATCTCAATCGCTTTTTTATAAGCCCATTCCGCTTCCTTGGAACCGTCAACGGCTACTAAAATATTTTTATACGCCAGTTTCATTGTCCTCTCCTCCTTTGCCTTAATTATACAATATTTTCGCTGTGAATATTGTAGCAAAAAAACGAACAATAATAGGAACAAGCGGCTTTTGGCTTGTTCCACGATAGGAACAAGCGGCTTTTGGCTTGTTCCACGATAGGAACAAGCAGGTTTAGCTTGATCCACACCAGGAGCAAGCAGCTACGGCTTGTTCACTAAGTTAATGTCAAGATGCGAAATTTTCAAAAAGTCTTATCGTTAAAGGGGAATTTTTCTTCCTCTTTCTTATGAAAAGGTGATATATTAGTAACTGTTTAGATAATCATTTCGGTCTGAAGATATTATGGGAGGTATAAAATAATGCGAATCGGAGTGCCAGCAGAAATCAAAAACAATGAAAACCGCGTGGCGATGACACCAGCAGGAACAGTTAATCTCATTAATTTTGGCCATGAAGTATATATTGAAACAAATGCCGGTGCAGGATCGGGTTTCACAGATGAGGATTACATTGTTGCCGGAGCAAAAATCGTCAATTCGGCCGAGGAAGCCTGGTCGATGGATATGGTCATGAAGGTGAAAGAACCGCTTCCGAGTGAGTATCGTTATTTTCGTGAAGGATTAATTTTATTTACATATTTGCATTTAGCACCTGAACCGGAGCTGACAAAAGCACTGATCGAAAATAAAGTGGTCGGACTAGCTTATGAAACTGTGCAGCTCGCAAATGGGGCGCTTCCTTTATTGACGCCGATGAGCGAGGTTGCCGGAAGAATGGCACCGCAGATTGGCGCGCAATTTTTAGAAAAAGTAAATGGCGGAATGGGGATTCTTCTGTCAGGTGTTCCCGGTGTGCAAAGAGGCAAGGTGACGATTATCGGAGGCGGTGTTGCGGGGACAAATGCCGCGAAAATGGCAATTGGCCTTGGGGCAAAGGTTACGATGATCGATTTGAATCCTGAGCGGCTCCGCCAATTGGATGATATTTTCGGAACAGATGTAACAACCCTCATGTCCAACCCTTACAATATTGCGGAAGCGGTTAAAGAATCGGATCTTGTGATCGGTGCAGTCTTAATTCCAGGGGCAAAGGCGCCAAAGCTGGTTTCAGAGGAAATGATCCAAGCGATGAAGCCTGGTGCAGTGGTTGTTGATATTGCGATTGACCAGGGCGGGATTTTTGAAACAACTGACAGAATTACGACTCATGACAACCCTACTTATGAAAAGCATGGTGTTGTTCACTACGCTGTCGCCAATATGCCGGGAGCGGTGCCGCGCACTTCGACAATTGCGCTGACGAATGTGACCGTACCGTATGCGATCCAAATCGCAAATAAAGGGTACAAACAAGCGTGCCTTGATAATGGGGCCTTGCTGAGAGGGATCAATACGCTCGCTGGCTATGTAACGTATCAGGCTGTGGCTGAAGCACATAACCTTGAATTTTCAGATACAAAAACACTGCTTGAGCAACTTTAAAAACTATATGCCAATAGAACAAGAAAAAACCCGGACAAGCCGGGTTTTTTCTTTTGCGCGTGCCCAGCAAGCCGTTAATTGCTAGTTGGTGAAAGTCCAACCCGAGTAAGTGTC
>NZ_PGVC01000033.1:0-20340 GCF_002860225.1 Bacillus sp. V33-4 | reverse complement strand
GTGGAACACCCTGAAACCCGAGGACAAGAAGACAATATCTAATTCCTGTTTTCTACTCTACAATGGAAAAAACATCGATTTAGCAGGATGCGTTTTTCTAAAATTTTCATTTTTGCCCTTAAATTTGCTTACGATTGTAGTCTTTTTTGATATACTATCAGCAAGCGGTCTTCTAAGATTGAATAACTTGAGGAGTCGATGTATGAAAAAAGACTGGAACACTGTCGAGGTGCTCAGGCACGCCCGGCATGATTGGCTAAATAAATTGCAACTAATAAAAGGAAATATAGCGTTAAATAAAATGGACCGGGCAAAAGAAATCATTGATGAAATTGTCGTAGAGGCGCAAAATGAAGCAAAGCTTTCTAATTTAAAAATGCCGGAGCTAGCCTCATTGCTGCTTACATATAATTGGGAAAACCATTCCTTCCAACTCGAATATGAAGTGATAAACGAGCATGAACTGTCACCGGGGAATGACCGGATCATTTCAAGCTGGACAAGGTCTTTTTTTTCATGTTTAAATGCATCGATAGAAGCTTTCCGGGAAAACCATTTATCGGTGACGATTCAACCCGGAAAAAAAGGGGTTCGTTTCTTTTTTGATTTTAGCGGAATAATAACAAATAAACAGCAGCTAGAATATTTTCTGGAGGCTAATGAACATGCTGTGTCGTTAAAAATCCAGGAATTCTCTGAACAGGAACTCGCACTCGATGTTTTCGTGCCGTTGGGCTAGGGAATGGGAGATAGAGCGATTCTCGTCTTGGGAAAAGTGGGGATACAGGACTGTAGACGGGAGGAATAAAATGTTTGTTGATCAAGTGAAAATATACGTAAAAGGTGGAGACGGCGGCAACGGAATGGTTGCGTTTCGCCGGGAAAAATATGTACCGAAAGGGGGCCCTGCCGGAGGGGATGGCGGAAAAGGGGCCGATGTTGTTTTTGAAGTCGAAGAAGGTTTAAGAACACTGATGGATTTTCGTTATCAGCGCCATTTTAAAGCTCCGCGCGGTGAGCATGGTATGTCGAAAAATCAGCATGGAAAAAACGCTAAGGATATGGTGGTAAAGGTACCGCCGGGAACAATCGTAACGGATGATAAAACGGGTGAAGTCATCGCTGACTTAACCGAGCATGGACAGCGGGCTGTCATCGCCAAGGGCGGGAGAGGCGGGCGGGGCAATAGCCGCTTCGCGACCCCAGCCAATCCTGCTCCGGAACTTTCAGAGAATGGAGAACCGGGACTGGAACGCGAAATAATACTGGAGCTCAAGTTGCTTGCAGATGTAGGGCTTGTCGGTTTTCCAAGCGTCGGAAAATCAACACTTCTTTCCGTCGTGTCATCGGCCCGGCCGAAAATTGCCGAGTACCATTTTACGACGATTGTCCCGAATCTCGGGATGGTTGAAACAGAGGATGGGCGAAGCTTTGTATTGGCCGATTTGCCGGGACTGATCGAAGGGGCTCACTCCGGTGTTGGCCTTGGTCATCAATTTTTGCGGCATATCGAACGGACCAGGGTTATTGTGCATGTCATTGACATGGCAGCCAGCGAAGGCCGCGATCCATATGACGATTATCTGACTATTAACAATGAGTTAAAGGAATATAATTTAAGGCTGACCGAGAGGCCGCAAATTATTGTTGCCAATAAAATGGACATGCCGGGTGCGGAGGAAAACTTAAAGGAGTTTAAGGCTAAACTTACAGATGACGTTCCGGTCTTTGCGATTTCTGCAATCACCCGTCAAGGGTTGAGAGATTTACTGTTTGCAATTGCCGATAAGCTGGAGGATACACCGGAATTCCCTCTTGTTGTGGAAGAAGAAGCGGATCAAGATGTCCACCGCGTCATGTATAAGCATGAAGCAGAACAACAGGAATTTATGATCACTCGAGACCCGGATGGTACTTTTGTTTTATCCGGCGAAAAATTGGAACGTTTATTCAAAATGACCGATTTTTCAAGAGATGAATCTGTGCGCCGCTTCGCCAGGCAGCTGCGCGGCATGGGTATCGACGAAGCGCTTCGCAAAAAAGGGGCTGCCGACGGAGATACAATAAAATTAATGGATTACGAATTTGAGTTTATCGAGTAGAGTTGGCATGTACTGTTTTTGATTTAATGGGGTGGGGAAATGAGACAGGATAAATTCGATAAAAAATTTTATTTAGTTCGTGAAGATGTTCTTCCCGAGGCAATGAAAAAAACACTTGAAGCGAAGGAAATGATTGAACGGGGAAAAGCAGAATCGGTATGGGATGCGGTTCATAAGGTTGACTTGAGCCGAAGCGCTTTTTATAAGTATCGAGATACCGTGTTTCCGTTTCATACGATTGTAAAGGAACGGCTGATCACACTGTTTTTCCACCTGGAAGATCGTTCTGGAACGTTGTCACAGCTGCTAGGTGTTGTAGCTTCATCCGGCTGCAATGTCCTGACGATCCACCAGACAATTCCGCTGCAAGGAAGAGCAAATGTGACACTCTCCTTAAATACAACGGGAATGGAAATCGACATGGATGAGCTGCTTTTAAACTTGCGGCGGCTTGAATTTGTTGAAAAAGTTGAAGTGCTGGGATCAGGTGCTTAAGGGCTCGCTCTTAACGGCTGGTTTCGGCTATTTTTTATAAAAACTATAGCGGTGTGCTTGTTTAAATACTGAGGAGGAATTATCGTGAAAGTTGGTTTTTTAGGACCGCGGGCAACCTTTACAGAGTTAGCCGTGCAAGCGGTGTTTGGAGATGAAGAATCTGTTCCATTCCTGACTATTCCTGAATGTATGGATGCCGTTTTAGAAGGGGACGTCGATTTTGCGGTTGTTCCGATGGAGAATACGCTTGAAGGCTCTGTAAACATTACGCTCGACTATTTAATCCATGAAGCCGGCCTGCCGATTATCGGGGAGATCACTGCTCCGATTCGCCAGCATTTAATGGTACATCCCGATAACAGCAAATCATGGAAGCAATTGCAATTTGTTTACAGCCATTCACATGCTATTGCCCAATGCCATAAGTTTCTGCATAGTGAACTGCGCGGTGTGCGCTGTCAAAATACGACATCGACAGCAGCAGCAGCGCAATACATACAAGAACATCCTGAAATAAATGCTGCAGCGATTGGCAATGAGCTGTCCGCAAAGGAATACGGACTTGAGATTGTTAAAGAAAATATCCATGATTTTGCGGATAATCATACCCGCTTTATTATTCTATCATTATCCCCTGTTGCTCCAGGGGGGCCGCAATCCCTATATAAAGGTGATAAAACATCAATTATGGTGACTCTTCCGTCAGACCATGCCGGGGCCCTGCACCAGGTTTTATCTGCGTTTGCATGGAGAAAGCTTAATTTGTCGAAGATTGAATCACGGCCTATGAAAACTGGGCTCGGTAATTATTTTTTCATTATTGATGTTGAGATGAAGATGGATGAAGTCCTGATTCCCGGCGTTATCCAGGAGCTTGAAGCACTTGGCTGCAAAGTAAAGCTTCTTGGAAGCTACCCTTCATTCCATCTTGAAGCAAAACAGCGAACTTAATAGAAGAAAATACAAAAAGGATCCGGGCAGGATCCTTTTTCTGTTAAATTAAACTTAGTTTAAGACGAGACAAGGAAATTTGCTTGTTTGAGGGCGGACTCTGCTTCGATTAACGTCTGTTCGGATCGGGCTGAAATCGTATGCAGGTGAATTCCTGCTGTCAGTTCAGACAAAAAGGCAGCTTTCGTCTCGTGGATTTTTCGCATGAATCGTTGAACTTCCGTTCGGTTCGATACCATGATCGAAGCCGTTAAATCTCCATAGACCGGGTGTTCAATTTTAACATCCTTGACGGTTACGCCTAAATCGACGAGGAGATTAAGCTCATCTTCCGTTCTTTCCGGAGGATGAAAGCAGGCGACCGTCCGCTCAAAAACCGGCGTTTGCGAGACTGGCCTTAAGTATATATAACCCTGGCTCGTTGCGATAATCGGCTCCTTTCTTACTTTTAATAAGGTGATATCGCTGACAATTACCTGCCTGCTTACATTCGTTCTCGCTGCCAGTTCACTGCCGGTTAGCGGTTTTTCGCTCTCTTTCAACAGCTGCAACAGCAGCTCGCGTCGTTCATCTCCGAGCACCTTCATTTGGTCCTTCATCACATTACTCCTTGTATAAATGATGTCCCATTTTAACATAAAAACCTGCGATAAATCACTATTTACGCAGATTTTGCTTCTAAAGACGTATTACGGTCTCAACTCGCAGTCCGTTCTTTCAGCATTTTTAATGGCTCATGCCTTGCTTCGTTCATATTTCTGGAGAGTGCAGCATAAGTTTTTGTGTAGACTGTTAGCAATTTGCCTACTTTGACATACAATGTATGGACTTATGCCATAGGAGGGAAATCATAGTGAAGATCCATATCGTACAGAAAGGGGATACTCTTTGGAAGATCGCCAAGAAGTACGGCGTGAACTTTGAAGAGCTGAAAAAGATGAATACACAGCTCAGCAACCCTGATATGATTATGCCCGGGATGAAGATAAAAGTTCCCACATCTGGAGGAACGATCAAAAAAGAAGCTCCGCTGACTGGAGGGAAGCCGGAAGCAAAAATCAGTGTGGGTGCTAAAAAGGAAATGCCGAAAGTCGAACATCCTTTAGTAAAAGAAAAGCCGCAAGTTTCGCCGGTAACAGAAGCACCAAAACCTGCGCCAACTCCCAAAAAAGAAGCGCCTGCCATTGAAAAACAGAAGGAACCCGTAAAAGAAAAGCCGAAAGCACCGTATACTCCAAAAATGCCTCAGCCTGTCATTCCTGAAATCGACATTAATCATTATTATACGCTCAACATGGCCAATATGTCCGTAGAGCAGCCAACCGAGCAAGCACCCCTGCCGCAAATACCGCCAAAACCTACTAATATTCTGCCCGGAATGATGAATGAAGAGAGCCCAAATGTAAAAGAAGAAGCAGCACCGCAGTTGCCTAAACAACAAGGAGGTTACAAAGAACCAATGTATCCATACTCACCGAACTTTTTCCACAATTCACCTGCCATGCCCGGACATCAACAAGCAGCTTTTCCGCAACAGCCGTGGATGCCTTATCCGCAAGTACAAGGTGCGTCCATGATGCCGATGCAGCAAATGCCCCCGAGCTATGGAGTGGCAGGAAATCAAAGCATAAATTATACGAACCAAATGGATGATGAATCTTCTCCATTCATGCCGCAAATGCCACAAATGCAATCTGGTTTACCGACAGGCGTGGCAGGCGCAGAGGATTATCAGATGCCGCCACAAATGCAGGGGCAGTATCCACAGCAGGTGGCAGGAGCGCAAATGCCTTATGCCCCGATGCATAAGGCGCCACTTGGACCATCTGTAGCAGGAGCTGGGTTTGCTCCTTGCCCGCCGCCTTACGGATACCCGCATTTGCCGCCGAAAGTGAAGGGAGCCATGGATTACCAGACACCATACTTCCCGCCACAGGTGCTGGGGGCGATGGATCAGCAGATGCCATTCCCGTCACAAGTAGGTGGAGCTATGGATTACCAGATGCCGTTCCCGTCGCAAGTAGGCGGAGTTATGGATTACCAGATGCCGTTCCCGTCGCAAGTAGGTGGAGCCATGGATTACCAGATGCCGTTCCCGTCGCAAGTAGGTGGAGCCATGGATCAGCAGATGCCGTTCCCGTCACAAGTAGGTGGAGCTATGGATCAGCAGATGCCGTTTCCGTCGCAAGTAGGTGGAGCTATGGATTACCAGATGCCGTTTCCGTCGCAAGTAGGTGGAGCCATGGATTACCAGATGCCGTTCCCGTCGCAAGTAGGCGGAGCCATGGACTGCCAGATGCCGTTTCCGTCGCAAGTAGGTGGAGCCATGGACTGCCAGATGCCGTTCCCGTCGCAAGTAGGCGGAGCCATGGATTACCAGATGCCGTTCCCGTCGCAAGTAGGCGGAGCCATGGACTGCCAGATGCCATTCCCGTCGCAAGTAGGTGGAGCCATGGACTGCCAGATGCCATTCCCGTCGCAAGTAGGTGGAGCCATGGATTACCAGATGCCATTCCCGTCGCAAGTAGGTGGAGCCATGGATGACTACCAGGCACCATTCCCGTCGCAAGTAGCGGGAGTGAAGGAAGATTATCAAATGCCATTGTCTCCGCAAGTCAAGGGAGTAAAAGAAGAATATCAACCCCCGCTGTGGAGGGAACAAATGCCGCAACAGATGCCAGTAAAAGGGGTAGAGGACGTAGCTGATAGCGGATGTAAAGATCCGGCACAAGTCAAGGGGCCATTTGCGGGGCAAGGTAATCCATTTCCACCTCCTGTTGGCCCGGCTCCAGGAACAGCGCCAATTTTCACACCGCAGCATGGGCAATTTGCTCAACCGCCATTTGTAAACCCATATGGATACGGTTCCGGCCCGATGGATGGAAGCCCGTATGGCATGCCGCGCTATCTGGACGAAAGCAATGATAATGAAGACTAAAAACGGGGGAGACGATTGTTTTCATAATCGTCTCCTCTCTTTTTTAAAAAAGGAAATACGCTTTGAATTGATTGAATTTAGACTGATCAGAAAAAATGTCTTTTTTGTTGTAACAAGCCAATTTCCTTTTATATTAAAAGGCTACTCAACCTTACGCCGTTTGAAGCTGCAGCAAGCGTTTACCGCGTCCTTAAAAAAAGAGGGATTCCAAAATACTTACTCGTTTTACGACATGACGAACGGAAAACCTCTCTTTTTTGAAAAAAATTATTATGGGTGTCTCGAATATTTGGAAAAAGGTGACCGTCCCTTTAACTACCGCTCAGCTTCCAGCCGTATCGCCGGTTTAAATCTTTTGGCTGAATATCACAATGTTTCAAAGAAATTGGCGAAGCGATATGAATCGTTGTTGCCAACTTATAAATTGCTTGAAAAGTGGCAGGAAAGGTTGCTGCTTTTTAAAAAAAATCTCCCTGTCGTCTCTTATTATGTCGATCAACAAATAATCGACCACTTAATTCATTGCGGCGAGCATGTTTTAACATATTTAAAGAAAACAAAGGAAGAACCTCAATCCGATTCGGAAACGATTTTGCATGGAGATGTTGCCCATCATAATTTCCTTCAAACCGGAAAAAAACTTCATTTAATCGATTTCGATTTAATCAGCATTGGGCCGGAAAGCGCCGATTACCTCCAATATGCAAACCGGATCCTCCCATTTATCAATTGGTCCGCCGGGGAATTGTTTCGCCACCCGATATTGGAAACATACAAGAACGACCAGCTTTTCCTCTATTCCTTAATGTTTCCGACTGATATTTTCCGGGAATGGAACAGGGTGATAAGAGAAGAAACATATCGGGATCCAAAAAAATTAACGGTTGTTAAAAGCATGACAACCGACCAATTTCTACTAAGGCAGCAATTTATGATTGAGGTAAACGATATGGTGCAATGAAAGTAGAGTTGAACAAGCAATTTGCACACGTCAGGAGGCAATGCCAATGAAGAAGGCAGACAAATAGGAAAAAAAGCTTGCACTTTTGCTGATTGTCATCGCTCTGCTACTATTCTTGTCATTGATAAGGCGGTTGCTGATGGGTTGAAATATCCCTGATAAGCATAGCGACTGGCCGCAGAATAAATTTACCTATTTTGGGGAGACTATGGGTGAAACAAAGATGAAGTTGCGGAGATATGTTCCGTATTTTTAGATGGGGTGATCTGGATGAGATCCAAATGGGCGGCTATAGTGTTAAGTATCTTGGGGTGTTTCGCAGCCTGGCTTTTTGTTGAGCCATTTAATCTTGAAATGCAGCTTCAGGAAACAACGGTATCCGCTCAGGAGAAGCCTCAAAAGGGCGAGAAAATTTCCGGCCCGCTCGAAATTTCCGTTATTTTTGAGAGAGTATACCTCGATGGGGAAATCAGTGAAGAAAGAGTAAAAGAAACGGTCTGGTCGACTGAGGATTTTTGGGCAAAGTATGCCGGGTGGCAAATCGTTGATCTGGGGGAGAACAGGGTTGTTTTTCGCCAGCATATCGACGACATATCTCCGCTGCTTAAAGCAAACGGTTACTTTGGGATTACGGATAAGGGGATATTGACGATTTTTAATGGAAGACCCGATCAATCCAATGTAATTCACTCCTTTTTCCAGATTGATATCGGAAAACTGGAGAGCGTTAAACGGGAACAGTTGAAAAAAGGTATCCCCGTTATGACGAAGGATCGCTATGAAAAAGTATTGGAAACTTTTAAAACGTACTCCACGCAGAAACAACAATAAACTGAAGTAATGAAAATATATTATTTTTCGAAGCTGATAAAAGGACCGACCCAAGGTCCTTTTTGTTCTGCATCGATCAAATACAATCCCCGTCGCGATGAAAAATATCAAAAATATAAATAGTATGTTAAAATGGTCTACAGCAAACCAGGGGAGAGAAAGAGATTGTTTGAATATATAAAAGGAATCGTCGACTTTGTCGGACCGGAATATATCGTTGTTGAAAATAATGGGGTTGGTTTTCAGATAATCACGCCAAATCCGTTCACCTACTCAACGGAAGCCGGCCGCGAGATTCGCGTTTATACATACCACTATGTTAGAGAAGATGCGATGGCTTTGTATGGATTTCATTCCAGAGAAGAGAAATCGATGTTTACAAAGCTGCTGAATGTTTCAGGGATTGGGCCAAAGGGCGCATTGGCGATACTTGCATCAGGTGAACCAGGGCAAGTTGTTCAGGCAATCGAAAATGAAGATGAGGCGTTCTTAGTAAAGTTTCCTGGCGTGGGGAAAAAAACGGCGCGACAAATGATCCTCGATTTAAAAGGGAAATTGCATAATATCGTTCCCGACTTTTTTCCCGACTTGTTTACTGCCGATGAAAGCAACCTTGGAATGAGCGGACCATTGGAACTGGAAGAAGCCATTTTAGCGTTAAAGAGCCTTGGATACTCAGATCGGGAGATTAATAAAATTTCCCCAGAGCTGAGAAAAGAAAAACTCACGACCGACCAATACATCAAAAAAGCATTGCAGAAGCTTCTTAAGTAAAATAATGCTGCGGTGGCTAAAATCCTTCGCCCATGGCTTTTTGGAACAACTTAAAAAAGGGTGATCACAAAATGGAAGACCGAATTATGTCCGGAGAAGCGGACGGACAAGATGTTTCGTTTGAGCTCAGCCTCCGTCCGCAAACGTTGAAACAATATATTGGGCAGGACAAGGTAAAAGAAAACCTGGCGATCTTTATTGAAGCGGCCAAGCTGCGCCAGGAAACGCTTGACCATGTTCTGCTGTACGGACCTCCAGGTCTTGGGAAAACAACGCTTGCTGCAATCATTGCCAATGAAATGGGCGTTAATATCCGGACAACTGCTGGCCCTGCCATTGAACGGCCGGGTGATTTGGCAGCGATTTTAACTGCCCTGGAACCTGGTGATGTTCTTTTTATTGACGAAATTCACCGGCTGCCAAGGTCGATAGAAGAAGTATTGTATCCGGCGATGGAAGACTTTTGCCTCGATATTGTAATCGGAAAAGGCCCGAGTGCGAGATCGGTCAGGCTTGATCTGCCGCCTTTCACATTGGTTGGTGCTACGACGAGAGCGGGTTCATTATCAGCCCCATTAAGAGACAGGTTTGGAGTTCTTAGCAGACTGGAATACTATAATGAAAACCAATTAAAGTCGATAGTTACAAGAACGGCGGATTTGCTTGAAACAGAGATTGACGGTCCTGCTGCGTCGGAAATTGCGCGAAGATCGAGGGGGACCCCGAGAATTGCCAACCGGATTTTGCGCCGGGTCAGGGATTTTGCGCAAGTAAGGGGGAACGGTGAGATCAATGCGGATCTTTCCGAATATGCTTTGGAGCTGCTCCAGGTTGACCGCCTTGGCCTTGACCATATTGACCACAAGCTGTTACAAAATATTATCGGGAAATTTCGCGGCGGTCCGGTCGGGCTGGAAACGATTGCTGCTACAATTGGCGAAGAAGCCCATACAATCGAGGATGTTTACGAGCCATATCTCCTGCAAATCGGCTTTCTGCAGCGGACGCCGCGTGGAAGAATCGTGACTGATTTAGCATATCGACACTTTCAAATGGAGGTGCCCGCTGAATGACGGGAATTTCGAAGCTGTTAATGACGCTTGGAGTCATCATCTTTGTTGTCGGCTTTCTGATGCAATTTATTTCTTTAGGGAAATTGCCAGGTGATATTCTTGTCAAAAAAGGAAATACGACCTTTTACTTTCCAATCGTCACATCAATTCTCATCAGCATTATTTTGTCGGCAATTTTCTATTTTATCGGCAGGTTTCGTTGACCAGCTGGAGGAACAGTTAGCTTATAGATAGGGTGACAACATGAACGTAGAATTATTTGATTTTGATTTGCCTGCCGAATTGATCGCGCAGGTTCCTTTAAAAAATCGGACGGACAGCCGCCTGATGGTTCTAAATAAAGAATCCGGTGAAATTAGGCATGACACCTTTAAAAATATTGGCGACTATTTTAAAAAAGGGGACTGTCTTGTCTTGAATGATACCCGTGTTCTGCCCGCCAGGCTGTACGGTGCGAAACAGGACACAGGTGCAAAAATCGAGGTGCTGCTGCTTAAGCAGCAGGATGGAGATCGCTGGGAAACGCTTGTAAAGCCTGCAAAACGGGTCAGGAAAGGGACAAAAATTGACTTTGGTGACGGACTCCTTTCAGCTGTTTGTGTTGGGGAAGCCGAGCACGGAGGCCGGATCCTCGAGTTCAGCTACGAGGGAATTTTTTATGAAGTGCTCGAAGGACTTGGAGAAATGCCGCTTCCTCCATATATTAAAGAGCAATTGGATGACAGGGACCGATACCAGACCGTGTTTGCCCGCGAAAGAGGATCCGCTGCGGCGCCGACGGCAGGGCTTCATTTTACCGAAGCGCTCCTGGAGCAACTGCGGGTACTCGGCGTTCATATCGCCTTTATTACTCTGCATGTTGGACTTGGAACATTTCGGCCGGTAAACGTTGAAAATATTCATGAGCATCAAATGCATGCCGAATTCTATCAGGTTTCAGAAGGGACTGCCCGGCTTCTGAATGACGTAAGGAGCAAAGGGGGAAGAATTATTACTGTTGGAACAACTTCCACCCGAACACTCGAAACGATTGCTGCCGCGCATGACGGTACTTTTGTTGCCGAGAGCGGCTGGACGGACATCTTTATCTATCCAGGTTATCACTTTAAAGCAATTGATGGGATGATTACGAATTTCCACCTGCCAATGTCGACGCTGATCATGCTGGTCAGTGCCTTGGCTGGACGGGAAAACGTCTTGAACGCCTATCAAATTGCTGTAAAGGAAAGATACCGTTTTTTCAGTTTTGGAGATGCGATGCTGCTTTTATAGTGAAGGTTGGTGAAAGGAGAATACAAGGATTTGACTGCAATTCGTTATGAATTAATCAAAACATGTAAACAAACAGGAGCACGGCTTGGCCGGGTTCATACGCCGCACGGGTCATTTGAGACGCCGGTTTTTATGCCGGTCGGGACGCTGGCGACCGTAAAAACGATGTCTCCTGAAGAGTTGACGGAGATGGGTGCCGGAATCATTTTGAGTAACACATACCACCTATGGCTTCGGCCCGGGCATGATATCATCAAGGAAGCGGGCGGGCTTCATAAGTTTATGAATTGGGACAAAGCGATTTTAACCGATTCGGGCGGGTTTCAAGTATTCAGTTTAAGTGAGTTTCGCAAAATAGAAGAAGAAGGCGTTCATTTCCGCAATCATTTGAATGGTGATAAGCTTTTTTTATCACCGGAAAAAGCAATGGACATCCAGAATGCGCTCGGCTCGGATATCATGATGGCGTTTGACGAGTGTCCGCCTTATCCGGCTTCTTTTGAATATATGAAGAGCTCTGTGGAACGGACTTCACGCTGGGCCGAACGCTGCCTGGCTGCGCATAAGCGGCCTAAAGATCAGGGGCTGTTTGGAATCGTCCAGGGCGGGGAGTATGAGGAATTGCGGAAGCAAAGCGCCAGAGACCTGGTTTCACTTGATTTTCCCGGCTATGCAGTCGGCGGCCTTTCTGTAGGGGAGCCAAAGGATGTCATGAATACGGTTCTCGAGTTTACGACACCGCTGCTTCCTGCAAATAAGCCAAGATATTTAATGGGAGTCGGCTCTCCGGACTCGCTGATTGACGGCGCGATTCGCGGCATTGATATGTTCGACTGCGTGCTGCCAACCAGAATTGCCCGAAACGGGACATTGATGACAAGTGAAGGGCGTTTGGTTGTTAAAAATGCGAAATATGCCCGCGATTTTGGCCCGCTTGATCCGGAATGCGATTGCTATACATGCCGGAATTACAGCCGTGCGTATATTCGCCACCTGATTCGCAGTGAAGAAACATTCGGAATCCGGCTTACAACTTACCATAATCTCTATTTTCTGTTAAAATTAATGGAGCAAGTCAGACAAGCGATCCGTGAAGACCGTCTTGGTGACTTTAAAGAAGAGTTTTTTGAGAAATACGGATTCAATAAACCGAATGCAAAAAACTTTTAATAATCGCTACTGAAAGGAGGGGAAAAATATGGATCTATTAACGTCTTTAGGACCAATCCTGTTGATGTTCGTCATTTTTTACTTTTTGTTGATTCGCCCGCAGCAGAAGCGCCAGAAGGCTGTTTCACAGATGCAACGCGACTTGAAAAAAGGTGATAAGGTTGTTACAATCGGCGGATTGCATGGTATTGTTGATGCATTGGATGAAGATAAAGTTGTCATCAAATGCGGAGACGGAAGCCGTCTTACATACGATCGCGCAGCCATCCGTGATGTAACGGAAGCAAGCGGCGATGTCCTTGCAAATTAATCACAAGCACAAGAAGGAAGCATCCTGCTCAAGGGTCGCTTCCTTTTGCTGTTTAACGTGGAATATTTGATGCTTGGAGGCTTATCCTGGCTAAGCTGTTCTTGATTTACCCATCAGGTTGACGCCGAGAATTCCACCCATCATCGCAATTAAAATATAGCATGTATGATAAATAACCTGTTCTGCTGAGAAAAGGCTGTTATAGCCAAGATAGTAGAATAAAAAAACAACCAATGAATACAAAAGTCCCGTCAGGCCCCCAAGCATCCAGCCCTTCTGTTTTCCTTTTCCCCCCGAGACAAAACCCCCTGTAAACAATGTGATGAAGGAAAAAGCTGTGATAATGAATTCCAGATCAGATTCCTGAACAGAAGTAAATCTCAATATGAGTGAAAGAATGAAAGTGCTCACAATTGCCAGCAGGAAAATCCCCATCAAACCATATAAAACAGCAGTCCCGTAGTTTTTAGTCTCCACATCGATACTCCTTTCCCTTTTGGTTGCCGTTCAGTAAACCAATTTCCCGGCAAACCCGATTTTTCCTTAGTACAAGCATATTCGGTTTTGAGAAAATTAGAATAAAAAAATCGCCTGTCCGATATTTGTCTTCCATTCATTTCAGGACGGCTTTATTTTTTTAAGTTTCAAACAGTGAGTTTTATCCGAGTTTTAAAGATTTCTTTTTGGAAAAACCTGCATATAATGTTTCTTTCCTCATGGATAAAACTAATAGTATGTATGTTGTGAAGGGGGAACCATAGTGGAAGAATATCTTGCGATTATTTTCAGGACTTTATTTGTATACACATTGATTTTGTTTATCTTCCGGCTGATGGGAAAGCGGGAAATCGGCGAGCTGAGCATATTGGATTTGGTTGTGTTTATTATGATCGCAGAGCTCGCCGTCGTCGCAATTGAGGATCCGAAAGATCCGCTAATTGACACAATTTTGCCGATGGGATTACTGATGGTCGTCCAAATTGGCTTAGCGTTCATCTCGTTGAAAAGCAAGAAGTTTCGCGACCTGATTGACGGGCGGCCCAGCGTGATCATCAATAAAGGAAAAATTGACGAAAAGGCGATGAAACAGCAGCGCTACAATTTTGATGACCTGATGCTCCAGCTAAGAGAAAAGCATATCCGCAACATAGCTGACGTTGAATTTGCTATTTTAGAACCGTCAGGCCAACTTTCTGTGTTTGAAAAAAGCAAGGATGCAGGGCAAATCACGATTCCGCTTATTGTCGACGGAGTCATTCAGGCAGAGCATTTAGCCACGATTGACAAAACAAGTTTGTGGCTGCGCCAGGAGCTGCGAAAACGAGGCTATAAGGACGTCAAAAAAATCTCTTTTTGCAGCTTCCAAAATGGTAAGTTCTTTATAGACACCATAGATGAATAGAAAAAAGCCTGGCGTTGTTTCTACCAGCGTTTTGCTCTTAATGAAACGCCCATTTTGCCAGCGTGTTGCCAATCCAGGGAATTCTTTTTAAATCATCGGCTTTAATTAGACCGCTAACTAATAAGAGTGCAAAGTAAATGCACGCCATTGCACCCGCTGCCGCAATCACTTTCCATAGGAGATAAGTGGACGTAAGGATGTTCTCAACCAGCCAAAAGCCGGCCCATCCGGTTATCCCCATTGCTAAAAACGTTTTTATATAGTCCCTTGTATAAAAGGTGAAGGAAATCGTTTTTAAAACTGTCGCCAAGTGGAGCATGGTTACGAGAACAAAACCAACGATTATACCTAGGGCCGCACCTTTAATGCCGAATGTTGGCTGGCTTGCCAACAAGAAAATAACAGCGATTTTGACGATATTTCCGATTAAACTGTTGGTCATGGCTGCACGAGCCAAGTCAAGTGCCTGCAGCATTGCCTGCAAAGGTCCCTGATAATAGTAAAACAAAAAGAACGGGGCCATCAATTTTATAAATTGCGCTCCGCTTTTTGCCCCGTACATGAGCTGCATTAATTCTTCCGCGAGGACATATAAAACGACGACCGAAAGTCCGCCGGTTACGAGAGCGAACCGCAGCGATTGCTGGAGGCGGTATTCAATGAGGCGCATATTGTTTTGGGAGTTCGCTTCACTGATTGCCGGAACAAGCGAGGTTGCCAAAGAATATGTAATAAACGAAGGAAGCAAAAGCAACGGCAGGGCGTATCCAGTCAGGGCTCCGTATTGCTTTGTGGCTGCCGAGGCAGCTACGCCGGCTAACGCTAAGCTATGGGCTATGACAATTGGTTCAAAAAACCAGGAAACAGAACCGATCAACCGGCTTCCCGTAGTCGGAAGGCCGATCGCCATCAATTCACGGAGCGTACCCTTTCCCGAACGGGCGAACTGGAAAAACTTCTTGCGGAACGGGAACTGTTTTTTTAGCTTAAAAGTTGTCATTAAATAGAAAAGCGAGGCAAGTTCACCAATGACAGAGGCGAACATTGCTGCTGCAGCAGCATAGGCAATTCCATAAGGAAGAAAAGCTTTTGTTAATACGGCAATTAATGTAATGCGGACAATTTGTTCAAGAACTTGCGAATAGGCTGCCGGCTTCATATTCTGTTTTCCTTGAAAATAGCCGCGGATCACTGAGGAAACGGCAATAATCGGGATAATCGGTGCAATCGCCATCAATGGATATACTGTTCGCGTGTCTGTAAACAATGTTTGCGATAAATAAGGGGCGAGTAAAATCAACGCCGGCGTGAACAGCAAAGATAAAGTAAGCGTTGTCGCTAACGAAACAACAAGAACTTTTTTTACTTTGTGGTGATCTCCGCGTGCTTCAGCCTCTGCTATACTTTTTGAAATGGCGACCGGCAACCCGAGCTGTGTCAGTGTAATCACCAATATCAATGTCGGAAAAACCATCATATATAAGCCAACGCCCTCTACCCCGATAAAACGGGCGATCACGATTCGATTTATAAAGCCGAGCACCCTTGTGACCAAGCCGGCTGCCAAAAGAATAAGGGTTCCTCTTAAAAACTTAGACATCCCGGTCCCTGCCTTCTCAAAATAGCTATTATCATATACAATTAACTATATGCAACAAAGTGGACAAAGCATGACAAGGTTTCGGACTTTTTCCATTCATCTTAAAAAATTGATACAGCGGCGAGGAGGCGGCTGAATGATGCACATTGGCCATGAATATGATCGGTTTTACAGCCAGGTTAAACCTGCATTGCACAGCAAGCTGGATGAATTTAAATTGCTTGGCTATGAAACGATTACCGAACATGAACTGTGGGATTACATGGTAAAAAAGAAGTGGAAAAAAACGAGAGAGGATATATTAATTCATGAAATTGTTCAGGAAATTCTCTCTGTTAAGGTGAATGAGTATATGAACTTTGCAACGGTTGAAGCATTTAAACAGGCAGATTTTCATTTCAGCAATGAAGAGGACCGAAGAGAGTTTTTAAAATAATTAGCATAATTTTACCTTTATACACAAATTGACAGTATTTCTATTCTGTTTCATAATGAAAATGGTAGTTTTACAGGATGCCAGTTATTCTTGGCAATCCGCTGGTTTATATTTAAGGAGGACGTATAGGTAATGAGAAAGCGCGGTCGGATCATCGCGTTCTTCCTGCTTGTCCTGGTTCTTGGGACTGTGATGGGTGGAGCGACGAACAACATTATTAACAATATCAAGCTTGGCCTTGACCTCCAGGGCGGCTTTGAAGTTTTATATGAAGTGAAACCTGCTGAAAAAGGGCAGAAGATTGACAAGGAAATGCTTGTCAGCACGGCTGAAGCTCTTGAAAGAAGGGTGAACGTCCTCGGTGTCAGCGAGCCGAATATTCAAATTGAAGGGGATGACCGGATCCGCGTCCAGCTTGCCGGTGTTGAAGACCAAAATCAGGCCCGCGAGATTTTGTCTACAGAGGCGAATTTGACTTTCCGGGATTATCAGGATAAAGAAATGATGGATGGCAGCGACCTTGCGGAGGGCGGTGCAAAGCAAAGCTTCGATCAAAATGGCACGCCAAGCGTTTCTCTTAAACTTAAGAGCGCGGACAAGTTTAGAGAAGTAACCGAACAAATCGTTGCCAATCAACCGAATAACGTGCTTGTTATTTGGCTTGATTTTGAGGAAGGGAAGGATTCCTACCAGGAAGAAGTCGGGAAAGCAGACCCGAAGTTTATCTCCAATCCAGCAGTAGACCAGGTATTCAGCCAGGATACAGTTTCAATTGAAGGTAATTTCACGCTGGAAGAAGCAACTACGCTGGCGTCGCTGTTGAATGCAGGCGCACTCCCTGTTGAACTGGATGAAATTTATTCAACATCTGTTGGAGCGAAGTTTGGCGAGAACGCCATGGATAAGACGGTGATGGCCGGTATTATCGGGGTTGCCATCGTATTTTTGTTTATGATGTTCTATTACCGTTTTCCGGGTTTTATCGCAACGATTACCTTAACGGTATATCTGTTCCTGACAATACTGATTTTTGATTTGTTGAATGTCGTCTTAACCTTGCCGGGTGTTGCAGCCCTGATCCTTGGTGTCGGGATGGCCGTTGATGCCAACATTATTACTTACGAACGGATCCGGGAAGAAATTAGAGTTGGCAAGTCAATAAAAGCGGCTTTTAAAGCAGGAAACGAGAACTCGTTTGCGGCTGTAACGGATTCCAACATAACAACGCTTTTGGCCGGCGCCGTGCTGTTCTTTTACGGGACAAGCTCTGTCAAAGGCTTTGCGACAAGCTTAATTATCGGTATTTTAGGAAGCTTTTTTACGAACGTATACTTTTCAAGGCTTTTGCTCGGGCTCTGGGTAAAAAGTGGCTTTTTGGATAAAAAACCAGGCTGGTTCGGCGTTAAGAAAAGCCAGATCAAAGATATCAAAGAGAATTTTGATACATTGGACCTGCCGACAAAATTTGACCGCTTTGATTTTGTGAAGCATCGAAAAAAATTCTTTGTTCTTTCAGGACTGTTTTTTGCTGTCGGTATGATTATTCTCGCAGTTTTCCGCTTGAACCTCGGCATCGATTTTGCGAGTGGAACGAGAGTGGAAATTCTCGCCGACAAAGCGATTACGACGGAAGAATTACAGGATGAACTACAAGAAATAAACTTTGAAACAAACGATATCGTCATCTCCGGGGATGAAAGTAACATCGGGGTGGCCCGTTTTAAAGGCGTGTTAACGAAGAGTGAAATTGCCGATATTAAGTCGCATTTTTCTGAAGCGTATGGATCTGAACCGAATATCAGCAGCGTGTCACCGACCATCGGGATCGAATTGGCGAAGAATGCCGGGATGGCTCTATTGATTGCCTCAATCGGCATCATTTTATACGTAACGATCCGCTTTGAAATGCCGATGGCTGTATCGGCGGTGATCGCCTTGCTATATGCCGCATTCTTTACGATACCGGTGTTCAGCTTATTGCAATTGGAAGTAGATCTCACATTTATCGCAGCCTTGCTAACGATTGTCGGTTATGCAATCAATGACACAATCGTTACATTCGACCGGATGCGCGAAAATATGCAGAAAAAACGCCGTTTAAAAACCGTCGAAGAAATTGCTGATGTCGTTAATACGAGTACAAGGCAAACGATGGGGCGCTCTCTTAATACGGTTGGAATGGTCACGATCACAGTAGTGGCGATGTTGATTTTTGGAAGTGAATCAATTCGCAATTTCTCGATGGCCTTGCTTGTCGGGCTTATTGCCGGAACGTATTCGTCCATCTTTATTGCCGCCCAGTTGTGGTTTGAGTGGAAAAAACGGGAATTGAAAAAGAAGGGTGTTTTAATCACCTATAAGGAAAAAAGAAAAATTAGTGATCAACCGCAAGTATAAACCGCAGATTTCTGCGGTTTATTTTTTTTTTTTAAACCTATTGTTACTCATTAAAATTCTCTGCAAATCCAATAATAAAGGAATGGATTGAAATACTGGAAGCCGATCTGCAGAAAGGGAGTTTAAGATTGGATCATAATAATCGTTTTAAACAAGCGGAGTCCGCGGCAATCTTGGGGATGGCCGGCAATGCCGTTTTGGCTATTATAAAATGGATAATCGGAGTCAACGCGAACAGCAAAGCTTTAATCGCCGATGCTGTGCACTCCGCTTCTGACATATCCGGTTCCCTCGCTGTATTTATTGGCTTGCGGGCATCCAGGCAGCCTCCTGATGAAGACCACCCATACGGGCACGGAAAAGCAGAATCGATTGCTGCAATCATTGTTGCCGTTTTAATGGTTATGATTGGCTTTGAAGTAGGGAAAGCATCATTTGAAGCCTTGTTCGAGCCGCTTCAAGCACCAAAGGGGATCGCGATTGTTGCGGTCGTGATTTCGATTATTGTCAAGGAAGCGATGTTTCGATATAACTATAACTTGGGAAAAAGGTTGAATAGTGATGCACTTATTGTAAACGCGTATGATCATCGTTCGGACGTTTACTCGTCGATTGCCGCCCTGATTGGGATATGTGCTGCTATTGTTGGCGGATGGCTCGGGTTTGATTGGCTCGTTTATGCAGACCCTGTTGCCGGTTTTTTTGTTGCTTTACTTATTATTAAAATGGCCTGGACGCTTGGAAGAGAATCGATCCACAATACTTTGGACCATGTTCTCCATGAGGAAGATACACAAGAATTTAGAAACATTGTTGAAAATATTCCTGAGGTCAAGAAGATTGATGTGCTTCACGCCAGGGAGCACGGGCATTATGTAATAATCGATTTGAAAATCTCGGTTGATCCTGTGATCACCGTTGAAGAAGGGCACCGGATTGGGAAAAAGGTAAAAGAACGGCTGATGAAAATGGGCAATGTCCACAATGTCTTTGTCCATATTAACCCGTACAACTCGGAAAAGATTAAGATTGATGATGAAATTTTCATTGAGAGCTGAGAAAAAGCTTCTGTCACTTCAGGAATTGACACTTGAAAGAAGATTGGAGGGGGAAGATTTGCGAGTCCAATGGATTCTACTGCTGGGAATTTTGTTTGCTTTGCTTGTTGCAGTCTTCGCGGTCATCAATGTTGAACCTGTAACCGTCAATTTTTTCTTTGGCAGATCGGAATGGCCTCTTATTCTCGTTATTTTAGGCTCTGTTTTTATGGGGGGGATGATTATCGGTTCTGTTGGCTTATTTCGTATTTATGTTATGCAGAGAAAAATCAAGCTACTGGAAAAAGAGAACGAAAGGCTGCGGACCGAGACGGAGGGAATTGACAAAATCGAAGGGATCGAAGAATCGAATATAACTTCCAAGTGACGTGAAGGACAGTCCCCGCAGCTGTCCTTTTTGCCTGCAGACGTGCCGTCGGAAGGAGCAGATCAGCTTAAGTTTTCTAAAAATGAAGCATAATAGACATGTTACATAATAGTATGTAATAATAGGATTATGTAATATTGATGGTAGTGTAAAAAGTTCTATGAAAACTCGGCTTTGAGGGTTCCGTTCTGCCACAAAACAGA
>NZ_PGVC01000032.1:0-128883 GCF_002860225.1 Bacillus sp. V33-4 | reverse complement strand
ATGAATCCGCTTACACGTTTTAGGTGGAAATAAATTCCGCCAACAAATGCTTGACTCAAACTTCTATTCACCTCGTTTTTATGTTTTATGGCGACTCAAGTATAATTAAAAAATGTTAAACAAGCCTGAAATCAAACTGAGAATGAAATTAGAAACATATTTTTTAGTTGTACCGGCTGCTATTATAGAATACTGGCGTAAAAGCCACTCTACAGGGGATCTTTCATGGCCGCCATGGCACGGAGTATGCTAGTCTTTTGCAGGACGGTAAAACTAACAATTTGAATACGCTGAACTCGTGGTACGATTGTTACATAGCACCAATTGAATAAGCCATTTACTATAAATATAATTTTGCCGGCACGAGCCCTGTAAGCACAGACGAAAAAGATAGATTTACGATCCCGCCTGTTAATGATGTTGTTGATGCTCCTGCTGCTCTTCGTTCTGCTGAATTGGATTGCTGTCATCAAAAATTTGTGGCAGGGCAGTTAACACGATGATGATCGACAGTATTGAAGAAATCAAATATACCCAAGAAACGGAACGGTGATGATTCCATTTGCGCAAGGCCCCTCGAATCATCCAAACAGAGATAACCAGGGAAAGGAGCATAAACACAATTTTCACCCATGGGGAAAGTGATAATAATCCTGTTCCCAATGTAGTTAATCCCAGTGCGATAAGCAATGTGTGCACCCAATGATGAGATGAAGCAAGGATGGCGACAAGGATTGATCCAATTGCCTTTAGAATACCTCTTCCTTTTTTTAATTGACCTGATGAATGCACAGTTGTCTCCGAGTCTTTTCCATTTTTATTCATAACTATCTCCTCCGACCTTTTAAATGAATCGTTATTTTTACAGATGTTTCATCACAAACATTTTATTCTGAAGTCCTTCAAAATAATCAGCCTATAGAATGTTACTTGATTTAATTGTTTTTTTTTACTGATTTGGGCAAAACAACATTGCTCTCTCTTGGTAACATCTCGGGAACCCCGAGAACAGCAATCCCACTTAACATACCAAGAATTCCTGTGAAACTAAAGAACATCTCATACCCACCAACGTTAAGTATAAGAGGTGCAATGGCCGGGATAATAGTCTGCGGCAAAGTGTTCGCAATATTAAATATACCGAGATCTTTTGCTGCATCTCCCTTGTTAGGGAGTACTCGTGTAAGAATTGCCAAATCTACTGCGAAATAAGTGCCAGAACCAATCCCCATCAAAACCGTGGCAACTAAAAAAATCGGAAAACTTGGAGCAAATCCTTGCAGAATTAGTGAAAATCCCATTAAGATACCTGCTCCGATAACAAATGGCTTTTGCCGTCTTAAGCGGTCGGAAATCATTCCTCCAATAAGACTAAATACAAATACGAGAACGGTCGAAATAACTATTGTTAACATAATTTTATCAGTCAATTCAGCTTTGGAAAAACGAAACCGTTCTATTAGGTATACTGAGTTAAACAAACTAGCTGGTATACAGGAGAAGACCAGAAATCGTGTCACCCAAGCTGAAGCGAAGGCTGGATATTTACGAGGATTTGGAATAATATTCCATAAATTGAACTTTGTCGTCTCATTCTTTACTTTACGTGAATCCAAATATCTTCCTTCACGTATCAAAATTACGGCTATAACAGCGCCAATAACGGCAATAATTGCTAAAATGGCCCACTTTAGCAAATCTGGTTGTGCATTCATTTTATTCAATAGGGCGATCCCGATCAGTGGCGCTATTCCTGGAACAGCACCTACGGTACCTGAAATGGAACCCCGGCGTGATTCCACTATTTGTTCTGCAATCAGGGCATTGTTAGCTAAAAGTTGAAAAGTAAAGGAGGCTTGGGCTAACGCCCATAACAAGGTTATTTGCCATACTTCTGCAACAAGACCTATTCCCAGCAGCGAAGCTCCGCCAAAGATTGCCCCTGCTAATATCCATGTTCTACGTCTCCCAAACTGGAATCGGGTGCGGTCACCAATAGCGCCAGCCACCGGATTAAATATCATAGCAACAAATGCCCCTATTCCTGTCACCATAGCCAAAGCACCTGCCACATTATTTGGGGCAATAGAGGTAAGCTTTAAAGTCAGCAATATGATGATAGGCGGTATAATTGCAATAGTAGCTGCCGCATTTGAGACAACAAGTGCAGGCACAATTCTTTTAAACGGTGTTGCAGGTTGAATAGTTTGCCCAATAGTGCTTATACCCGTTCCTCCTCGTTGAAACAACGAATGTTTTTTTTATCAAAGGGCCTGAGTGACCAAGTGAATAGCCCGGATCCTTGCGCCTGTTTCACCATTTCAACTATATTCGTAAGTCATTTTGCCACATGCATGTTCATGCATATGGACCTGCTTTTTCGCTTCCATCGTTTTACCCCTTTTTTAATTTTAATTGTTTAATAATGTCTTTCTGTTTATATCTTACACACGCCTGCTTAATACTAACTGAGATAAATATGAGAAAAAAATAAGAATTAATTATCTTGAATCTCTTATCCAATTCTTATGTTTGATCCAGAGTTATTTCATTTGTATCAAGTATTCTAAATAATGAGCCACAACTCCTGGTCCTGAAGAAAGGTGTAGTTTTTTATGAAAATTATAAATACAGAAAATGAATGGAACAGTTTTTTACTCCCGTATACATTTGCGATGGCGGAATTGAAAACAAAAATATCAATTATGAATCAGGAAGCAAACCTTTTAAAGGATTACAACCCGATTGAGCATATTAATATTCGTCTAAAGGAACTCGAAAGTATCTTGAACAAGCTGGAACGAAAAAACCTGGAGCCTACCCTCGAAAATGCTGAAAAATACTTGCACGACATTATTGGAATCCGTATTACTTGCTGCTTTGAGGAAGATATATATTACATAGCCAATCTATTAAAAAAAAGAACAGATTTAAAAGTTGTAGAATTGAAGGATTATACTAAAACTCCAAAGCCTAACGGCTATAAGAGTTTGCATGTCATTGTGAAAATCCCTCTTGTTTTGAGTACAAGGCAAAAAGACATTTATGCGGAAATTCAACTCCGCACGCTGGCAATGGACTTTTGGGCTAGTCTGGAACACAAGCTGTATTACAAGCATGAAGGGAATATACCTGATTACTTAAAACATGATTTATATGAGGCAGCGCAGGCAGCAGCAACTGTGGATAAAAGAATGAATATCATCCGTAAAGAGATAAACAACATTCAAGATGGTTATGAGCAGATTTTTCTGCCCTCGTAATTCTTTTTATATTTGATTTGTCAAGCTGAACGATTGACCCAATTAAAATGACAGCTTCGTTGCCGCATCGCCTATAGTATAAAAATTATTTGATTGAACCTTTATGCCGATAGAAGTCTTTGTATGATTCATGAATTTGCTATAAAAAGAAAAAGACTCGGCAAACGCCGAGTTAGAATAGTTTTACTCAATGTTTTTAGCCGAGCCTTGTTTAACAATATATTCCCAGGTTTCTCCATTGTCTTTACTTGCATAAATATTTAATTGGTCTGTAGCAAATGCCAGTTCATCGTTATTTTTAAAGTTATTACTGATAAAAGAAATATTGCCGTCAATGTTTTCCGGCAATTTGTAATTTGTTGTATTGTTATTTAATAGATCCAGCTTCACAATCTCCTGGTTGCTGCCAACAATCATTTCATCACTGGTGGTGAACACCGCAGCTTTCACAGCAGTATCTTGTAGTACTGCCTCAAACGATTCGCCGTAGTTATTAGAAATATACAAACCGTTATCTGTGCCAACCGCCATGACTCCGTCCTTTGAAGGATGGGCAATTATAACAGCAGGAGTACCAGTAACTCCGTTCATTGCCATCTGATTCCAGGAATTTGCCTGATCATTTGAATAGTAAAATCCAGAATTTTCCATTACAGAGTTGACTTCAGGAGTAAATACATAAATATCTTCTGTTTCATAGCCAACGGATAGAGCATGAAAATCAACTTCTCCATGCAGAGCAACCGGTTCGATTGTTTTGCCATTGTCAGTACTTTTGACTATGCCCAACGGATTCTTTAAAGTCGAACCTGGACCAGGATGCCCACTGCTGTAAAAACCATCTTTTGTAGCAGAAAAACCCATATAATCATTTTTCTCAGCATCGGGAATTGACCATTTTCCGTTTGAATATTCCCTAAGCCCATCATGTACCGCCACGATTAACTTTCGGCCATCAGCGGAATAACTCAACCCGTGCAAATCTGGGAAACTTATATTTCCTGTATCATTTTTAGGGATAAATATCACGATAATAAAGGCCCCAACAATAGCTACCAGTAGCCACTCTAAACCAAACTTTTTTTATTTTTTGTCTTTTTGTTTTTGGACATTCCTTTGCCTCCTTTATTAATCGAAACTACCTGACCAACTATAATAGTTAACATAAGTATTAAATATGAGTTTTCACCATACTAATAATAAAAATAAAATATGAATTTTCTATGCAGAAGGAAGAATAACCTTTTCATTAAATTCATAAAGGCCCATCGAATGACGGGCCTTTTAATATTCAACAAGTAGTTTAGAGAGGTTTTTCATACTGCAAGTGATTTCTTACTTGTTTAAATTCTTTGCACTTGAATAATCCAATTTGGCTCGATCAGTCTTCTTTATCCCGTTAAGATTGTGAAAACGAAGCAAATCCCCATAAACGACTTTATCCGACATTTCAAGTTCACTTTTCACAGCCTCAGTGTACTTTTGATATGGGCTTTTATCCTTAACTTCTTGACCGGTTTTATTATCATAGATTGTCCCTTTTACAGATGTGACTTGATCTGCAACATAGTCCCCATTCCTGAAAGCAACAATTCGATCTCTTTCATTAGATAATAAATCAGATCCGAAAGAAATTTGGTGCTTTGTATCAATCCCCAGCAGGTGGAGTATTGTAGGCCTTACATCAATTTCCCCGCCATATGTTTCATTTACAAAGCCCTTTAACCCGGGAGCATAGATAAAGAGAGGTACCCTCTGCAGTTGAGCCTGCTCAAAGTCATTAATTTCCTTGCCAAATAATTTTGTCAGAGCTTCCTTGCGGTTTTCCGAAATCCCATAATGATCTCCATACATAACAACCATCGTGTTTTTATCAAGGCCTGTTGCTCTTAAATCAGTAAAAAATTGCTGTAAAGCTTCATCCAAGTAACGTGCTGTTTGGAAATAACGATCTACTGTAGCATCACCTGTATCTGCAGGAAGAATGGATTGGTCTTCTTCCCGCAATGGATATGGAAAATGATTTGACAATGTTATTAACTTTGCATAAAAAGGTTGTTTCAAACCGGTTAAATATGGGATGGTTTCCTTGAAAAATGGTTTATCTTCCAATCCGTAATTCAGTACATCTTCTTCGAGCATACTGTAATAAGCAGAGTCGTAAAACATATCATATCCTAATGATTTATACATTTCTTCCCGGTTCCAAAACGATTTATCATTTCCATGAAATACCGCGGAATAATACCCGTTAGCTTTTAAAATAGCTGGCAGTCCCTGATACGTATTTTGGGCTTTCAATGTGAAAACTGCTCCCTGGGGCAATGGGTATAGGGAGTTATCTAGCAAGAATTCCGCATCAGAAGTTTTCCCCTGCCCTGTTTGATGGAAAAAGTTATTAAAATAGATCGTATTCGGGTCTTTTGTTAAAGAATTTAAAAAAGGCGTGACTTCTTCACCGCGCAACTTGTATCCAATTAAAAAGTTTTGGAATGATTCCATCGAGATATAAATAACATTCATCCTTTTTGCGGCACCAAAATATTCTTGATTCGGACTTGTATAATTGGCTGTAGTATAATTTTCAACCAATGTAATATCATTGCTATCAGCCATTACTCTTTGTGCTGATGATCTTGAACTTTGAATAATATCATAAATCGTGAAATTATATGCTCCTAAATATTTAACCAGATAATTTCGATCAAAAGTACGCGTCAATAATTGGGGACGATCTATTTCTGCCAGTCCTACGTTAACAGTAAGAATCAACAATCCTGATAAAAAAACAGCCGCTAATGAACGCTTTGACAGTCTTACTACCGGATTAACTTGCTTCATAATAATTATGACTAAAAGTATAAGAGTATCAATAAAATAGAGTATATCAATTGGTCCAAGCAGTGAACCTACACTGCCACTAACCTTTCCAAAATTTTGCGTTTGGAACAGGACAGGAACGGTAATAAAATCATTGAAAAATCGATAATATCCAACATTCGAATACAAAATTAATGATAGAAAAGCATTGATCGCAAAAAGTGCCCATTGTTGTTTTCGCCCTTTGAAAAATAAGGCAATCCCCAGGAACAAAATTGCTGAGCTAATAGGATTTGCAAGCAACAGGAACTGCTGCAGCCCGTTGCTTACACCTAAGTTAAACTCCATTCGATAAACAAAATATGTCTTGAGCCAAAATAAGATTACTGCAAATAAATAAATGCCCAGCTTTTTATTTAGAAGCTGTTTAAAATACGTATATAAAATCACGATATCAACTCCTATTATTTCTAAATGCTCCTGCGAAACAGCAACATGTGAATTTATTAAAAAGATATTGTTAAGGGGGATTAAAAAAATAAGTCATCACCCTAATACTTGGCTCTCAGGTTCTCCAAGCTTAACTTGCTTTAATTGTTCTTAGTTTTTATTTTAAAATAACAAGATTGATAAAATTAATATACTGCAAAACACTGCAAAAAATGTGAGTCTATCTATAAAAAACTATTAAAGAATCTATTATTTGATTTGAAAGATGCTTTAATAACATTTTGTTACATAGCGAAATGAATTAAAATGTTTGTGGTCATATTTTTACACTCATTTTCTATTCAATAGTTTTAGGTAGATAAGATACCGCCTGACTGCCCATTTGCCTCCAGGCATCTAAAAAATCTGTTGTTGTTATCGCCATATTTTTAGTTCCGCTTATAGGATCATTAAAATACACATATTTTTCATCATAGCCCGTTATTAACACCGAGTGTTCTTTATACGTGATCTTCACTTCTCCATTTGGTGTTTGCCACTTTTCAAACGCATTTTCCGGTAATATCTTATAAGTGGTATTTGTGATTACCCAAACTGGAATATCAAGAGAAAGAAATGTTTTTAACTCAATAAAATCTTTTCCTGTGAGATCTACTATTCTCCCAGGCAAAAATTGTTCTGCCAAGTCTTTAATTGGTGTGTGATATACTGCAAAACCGGGGTTGCTATAAGAATACATATCACCGATATAGCCATCATTGGGATCTCCCCAAAAAATTTTATCACGATCTCTTGTTAAAGGTGCAGGATTTTTTTTAACTTTCTGCGCCAATTCCATTTTATCAACGTTTATCCCCGCGTACTGCAAAAGTATGGCAAGACTGGTCACCTCACAGCCTCTTGGCAATTCCGGAAATTGTTTTATGACAGGTGCATTCAATAAAACACTTTGCTTAATCTTAACAATAGGACTTTTATCATTTTCATTGTGAAATGAAGATGCTTCGACAATTTCCAGGCCACTTTCTTCTAACATTAAGTTTAAGACGTTAGAGATACCTCCTTCTTTTTTTAAAATCGTAAATAAATAAAAAGAGAGACTAACTATGATAACCACTAATAGAAGGAGAGTAATTTTAGTTCTATCCAAAGCCAAAAACCTACTTTCATTCTTTAATAAACGGTTTTATTAAAAACTAGGTACATTCATTTCCATAGGAGTTGAAACGCAGATCCACTAAATTTTAATATATCAATAAACTTTAAAGAAATTATGAAGAAAACAATGATCAAACAGGCTATAAATGGAATTTATTACCTTTTAAATAAAAACTATCTGCAAATTTTCTACAAATTTTATTTGTATGATTGTAAAAAGAAAAAATTAAGGCAGCAGGCTTCCCGATTGAAAGTCATTTAGTGACCGTTGGGAGCCCCTATCAGCCGGATGTATAAATGCTAATATAAAAAGAGTAAGGAGTTGAGGAATCGAGAATGTATGTAAGGCGTATATCGAAAAAGGGACAAATCTGTATTCCCAAAAAAATTCAGACGAAGCTCTCTATTTTAGAAGGCGACTATCTTTATATTTATATAAAATATTCAAATATTATTATCGAAAAACACAATGATAATCAAACATTAAACCAATGTGTCATTCGAAATGGACAAATTTCAATTCCTGCTGAAATTAGACGGATATTAGGCATTTCTTATGATACACCTTTAGTTATTGATGCTTCCGGTTTACAAAAAAAAATTATTTTAAAGCCACAAAAGAAGTTGTGTTATTAAAAGTATAGTTATTCATTATAAATGGTGGCGTGATGAATCGTGTATTTTAAATTTTTATTTAAATAGATATTGCATCAATTTATAGTATTACTTCATAATTTCTGCAAAGAAAAATTATAAAATAATAAAGTAGTACGAAAAATAAATAGCCCCCTTCTATTTATTTTGCATAATTATCTTCAGAAAAAAGCGTTCCCATTTGTGAACGCTTTTTTCTTTACAGAGCTTAACAAGCATAAAAAGAAATTTCGGGTTCGTATAAACCATTCATGATTTGTTGACATGCTAAAAACAATTTTTTATATTGTGAATGACTCCTTAACGAAAAATTTAATAGAAAGGGTGAGTAATAAATATATGCATATTGAATTGGATGATAAAGCAAAAGTGTGGATTGAGTCCAAAGGAAAACATCTAACAGTAAAGACAGTAGAGGTAAAAGGCTGTTGTGTTGGAGGTGTGCAAGAGTTGCTTGCTATACCGAAAAAACCAAAGGATATCAATAAATATAATGAATTCAGAGTGGATAATCTTTCTATATTTATTCAAAAAAATATTAACATAAAAGATAGGATTCAATTAAAAATATCCGGGTTTGGTTTTTTAACATCTATCACAGCCAAAGGGTTTCTAGAATAGTTGCAGTAAGAAAAACGAAAGTGCGTTGTCCAACCCCGACAAAAAGCCACGTCCTGTGGCATTGTCGGCACTAGTACACCCTGTACGTTGGAGGGCCGTTCTTAGATAGTCAGCGGAAGCTCTCCATCTCACCCTCATTTTATGACTGAAAAACAAACGATAAACTCCGAACCTTCTCCAGATTGGCTTGTTAAAACCAAGCTGCCATTATGCTCATCAACTATCCATTTTGCGATAGCCAGTCCCAGGCCTGTTCCATCAGGGGTATGTTTTCTAGCAGATGGTGTCCGATAGAACCGCTCAAAGATAAATGGCAGCTCTTCCTTTTCGATACCAATTCCCGTATCTTTGATTTTAATAGTCGCTTGATCGTTTGCTGTTTCCAAGCTAACAAAAACAGATCCTCCTGGATGAGTATACTTGATTGCATTGTCCAGCAGAATAATCAATAACTGTTTAATTGCATCACTACTGCCCCAAATATATAAATCGTCTTCTATGCTTGCTTCCACATTCACTGCTTTTTTCCAAGTTTCCATTTCCTCTATTACCACTGTTATAAGGGAGGATAAATTGATAGTTTCCATATTAAACAATTGACCAGCTTCAGCCCTGGCAAGCGACAATAAATCTGACACTAGCTTTGACATGCGTATAGATTCACTTCGAATATCGTTTAGCATTTCTTCTTTTTCAGCTTCCGGAATATTTTTGATTTTATGTAAAATATCAAGATTACCCCGAATACTTGTTAGTGGTGCCCGAAGTTCATGGGAGGCATCCGATAAAAAACGCTTTTGGTTAGTATATGCTTTCTCAAGGCTATCCAACATCTGGTTGAAAGTCTCAGTTAGTTTTCCTAATTCATCGGCAGGACCGACATGAAGGACGCGCTGTTGAAAATCTTGTGAAGAAGCGATTGCTTTTGCTGTTCTCCCTATTAAATCTACTCTGGATAATGTTTTTTTCGCTAAGAACCATCCAGCAATCGCTGCCAGAAAGATACCAACACCTGTGAAACCAATGACTATCCATTTAAATCGAAGTAAGGAGTTATCAAGTGTTCTCAATGAATAGAGCATTTCAATATACCCGACAACTTCTCCTTTTTGATGAACAGAAGCGGTATGAACGCGAATCCTTACACCATCACTGTCAGTTATAGTTTTAAAGTTAACAGGATCTATAACCTGATTTTCATTCATTATCCGGCGATCCTTAAAGAAAGGGTGGGAATTTGCTTCAATAAGGGCCCCTGTCTTACTTTTCACCATAATTGCAATCTCGCTAATAGAGAGTTCATCAATTGAAACTTGAACCTCTTTAAATGGCGTTCCTTCGCTTAATTGTTGATTAATTTCCTCATGAACGTGCGCCGATATATTCAAAAGCATCCTGTCAATTTCTCTGTAGTGTGACTGTTTGTGCTTAAGGTAGACAACCGAAATGATAACCGCAATGATTGTTCCAAAAATAAAACAGTTCCAGAGCGTTAAGCGTAATCTAATTGGCATAGATTTCATTCCTTCATCACATATCCTGTCCCCCGGACGGTATGGATCAACCTTGATTCATTTTGTTCTTCCAGCTTATGGCGTAAATAGCCTATATATACTTCAAGAACATTAGATTCGCCCTCAAAGTCATAGCCCCAAACCTTTTCCATGATCAAATTGCGTAGTAATACACGTTTAGGATTATGCATAAAAAGAGCCAATAAATTAAACTCCGTTGTTGATAATTCGATTTGACGCTCTTTTCTTGTTGCTGACCGAGAAGCTAAATCAAGCGTTAAATCTGCAAACTGAATAAAATCCTCTGACGAACCGTTGTCCATTCTTCTTAATAAGGCTTTCACACGGGCAGCAAGTTCTTCAAAAGCGAACGGTTTGACCAGATAATCATCAGCCCCGGTCTCAAGCCCTTCAACACGGTCAGAGACAGAATCCCTGGCTGTGACCATAAGAATGGGAATATTGCTATCTTTTCTTATCCTCCGGCATACTTCCAATCCATCAATGCCTGGCATCATGACATCGAGAATGACCAAATCAGGTGACCCCTCCAATATTTGAAGAAGGCCGTCTCTTCCATTATTTGCGGTTTTAACGTCATAGCCTTCAAATGTCAGACCCCTTCTCATCATGGTCGATATATTTTGATCATCGTCAATCACTAAGATTTTCGCCATTTAGCATACCCCCTTATGGTTTATAACTTATCATAAATTAATACACTCGAATAGAGATTTTAATCATCCTTTTTGTCGAATTGATAACATTTTTCGCTTGTTATAAAAAAGCTGGAAAATGTGCAATTTTAGTATGTAAAATCTAAGTCTAGCCAAAAAATGTGCATTTTGTTAGCAAAGTGATTTCTCAAATGTAAAAAGCCGATATTCCCGTGTCAGGGATTATCGGCTTTGACCAGCTAATGTAAGTGGCTTAAATAAACAAGCAACCATTTTATTTTTATATTGCCAAATTGTTATATTAGTAGCTTATCTTAATTAAAATTGGCAAACGTTTGGATCAAGAGAAAGATATTTAAAGTAATTATAACGATGGCTATTGCCCAAGCCATAGCATTCGTTATCTTATGGTTGGCAAGACTGCCCATTATCTTTTTGTTGCTTGTAAATAAAATTAGCGGGATTAACGCAAATGGAATCCCAAACGACAGGATGACTTGACTAATAACAAGGGCAGTTGTTGGATTCACTCCCATCGCAATAATTAAGATAGGTGGAATAACAGTAATTGCTCTTCTTAAATAAAGAGGAATGCGGCGTTTAATGTACCCCTGCATGATAATATCTCCGGACATTGTACCAACTGAAGAACTGGCCAAGCCAGAAGATAATAAACCAATACCGAATAATATAGCTGAAAATGGCCCAACTAATTCCCCAAATTGATTAAACGCCAAATCCAAATCTCGAACATTCAATCCGTTTTTATGAAAAAGGGCAGCGGCAACAATAAGCATACTTGCATTAACCCCACCTGCGATGACCATAGCAATTAAGATGTCGATGAATTCAAATCGAAATATTCTTTTTCGTTCTCCCTCTGTTCTCCCGACAATCCTTTTTTGAGTTAATGCGGAGTGAAGATAAATGGCGTGTGGCATAACAGTTGCACCTAATATACCCGCAGCCAGCATCACACTATCCGCTCCACTAAATTGTGGAGTAAAAAGTCCATTAAATATGGCTCCTGTATCAGGTTGTGAATATAGAACCTGTAATCCAAATGCAATAACGACAATAAACACCATCCCGGTTATCCCGGCCTCCAGAGGACGAACTCCCCGCCGCTGCAATTCAAGTATGGCAAACGAACCTATGGCTGCAATGATAGCAGCTGGTAATAAAGATATTCCAAACAATAAATATAAACCCAGGGCAGCCCCGATAAATTCAGCAAGGTCTGTGGCAATGACAACAAGTTCTCCTTGAATCCAAAGTCCAAATGAAACGGGTTTAGGGAAGTTTTCGCGGGATACTTCGGGAAGATTTTTTCCAGTAGCTATTCCTAATTTAGCAGATAAAGCTTGAATAAGAATGGCCATTAGATTTGATACAAGTACTACCCAAAGCAGCATATACCCATATTGAGAACCAGACGCAATATTTGTGGCAAAATTTCCAGGATCAATATAGGCTACACCTGCTATAAACGCCGGGCCTAAAAACGGCACTAATCTTTTAATGCCTCTAGCTCTTCCTAATAGCGACTGATAGGCCATCTGGTCTAATGTTGTTAAGCTACTACGATTATCGTCCATTTAGGAATCCTCCATTCTGCCAATTATGCTTTAAAAATTTTGATGAGGGTATATATTTTAGTTAGATGAAAAAATGTTTCCTTCGGTAAAATTATATGCTGGAACTATTAAATTTGCAACAAGAACATGGTGAAAAATAAAAAGGATAACCCAAACGACTTCAAGGTCCTTTGAGTTACCCTCTTTTTTTAATATAACTCTTAGTTCTTAACAATAACTTTTCCTCTATACATTCCCATTTGACAAGTAAAGTCATAGATTCCTTCCTTCATGGGCGGCAGGTCAATTGCAATCTTTCTTCCTACAGGAAGCATGGCGCTTTTTTGGAAATCTGGAAAAACAACCATTTCTGAACAAGCCGTTGTTTCTTCCCTGGTAAACTCAAATCTGACCGGCTTTCCAGATTGGACCACGATCCGTGCGGGACTGTATCCATTCTTAACCCTTATCATTGCTTCTTGATAGCCTGAAGAACTTACTTTTGCCAAGCTTCCTCCCTTTTTCGGCCCCCAGAAAAACCAGGCGATAAGCCCAATCAGTAACAAGCCTACTATAGTCACAATCCAATTGGAAGCATCCATCATTAAACAACTCCTTTAACTGAATTTTAGTTTCAGACGTTTTAAACGGTTTGCGTTTAAGATCACTGTTACCGAACTGAATGCCATTGCCGCCGCGGCAAGCAGGGGCGATAGCAATATGCCTGTAAATGGATATAGTAAACCCAGTGCTATTGGAATTCCCACAGTGTTATAAACAAATGCTCCAAACAGGTTCTGATAAACATTCTTCATTGTTGCCCGACTGATCTTGATCGCACTTGCGACACCGTTAAGGCTTCCAGAGATTAAAGTGATATCACTTGCTTCAATCGCTACATCTGTACCCGTTCCAATGGCGACCCCAACGTCAGCCTGTGTAAGAGCCGGAGCATCGTTAATGCCATCACCTACCATTGCAACAGTTTTGCCCTCCCCTTGAAGTTTTCGGACGTTTTCAGCTTTGTCTTGCGGTAAGACATCCGCAAGCACGCGCTTGATACCTACCTGTTTTGCAATCGCCTTGGCGGTGCGTTCGTTGTCACCGGTGATCATAACGACTTCAAGCCCCATTTTTTGCAGTTCCTGGATAGCTGAAAGCGAATCTTCTTTTACTGTATCCGCTACTGCTATAATGCCGCCCGCTTCTCCATTAATAGCCAGAAACATTGGCGTTTTACCTTCATCTGCCAGTACAGCAGCATACTGGTTGAACCCTTCCAGCGCAATACCTTCTTTTTTCATAAGCTTTAGATTGCCGAAATAAATCCTTTGTTTATCGACAAGACCTTCTACCCCGTGACCAGGGATTGCGTTGAATCCTTTTACTTTAGACGGCGTCTGCTGCTTTAGTTCTGCTTCGTCTAAAATCGCTGCAGCCAATGGATGCTCCGATCCCTGTTCAATTGATGCTGCTATTTGCAGAAGTTCTTCTTCTCGATAGCTTCCTAACGGTATAATATCGGTCAGGGATGGTTTTCCTTCAGTGATAGTCCCTGTTTTATCAAGTACGATTGTGTCTAATTTTTGTGCTATTTGCAGTGCTTCCCCGGAACGGATTAAGATCCCATTTTCGGCGCCTTTACCAACACCGGTTGTCAATGACATTGGAGTCGCCATTCCAAGGGCACACGGGCAGGCGATAATTAATGTAGTGACTGCAACAATCAGGGCATACACCCAACCCGGCTGAGGGCCAAAATTAAACCATGTGATATATCCGAAAATGGACGCTATCATTACACCAGGGGTAAAGTAAGCTGAAACCTGGTCAACCACTTTTTGGACCGGAATCCGGGACCCTTGAGCCTGTTTCACCATTTCTACAATATTGGCAAGCGCTGAATCCTTCTGTTCTTTTGTTACCTTGAAGGTAAAGCTCCCTGTTTTGTTCAGGGTTCCCCCAAATACATCACTTCCCGGGGCTTTTTCAACAGGCATAGATTCTCCGGTCAGCATGGATTCGTCGACGGCTGAATTTCCTTCGACAACGATCCCGTCAATAGCAATTTTCTCTCCGGGGCGGACAACAATTATTTCACCAATCTTTACTTCTTCGATCGGTATTTTCAGATCTTTTCCTTCTCTGATAACATTAGCTGTCTTTGGCTGCAGCCCGATTAGTTTTTTAATTGCTTCGGACGATCTCCCCCTCGCTTTAACCTCCATCGCCATTCCCAGAATAACGAGAGCAGTTACAACGGTTGTAACATCATAGTATACTTCCGCCATCTCAGCTTTTGGAAAAAGTTCCGGCCAGAAAAGGGCAACAAATGAATAAAGCCAGGCGGCACTAATTCCAGTGGCAATCAGTGTGTGCATATTGGCGGATCTCTGCTTTAAACCTTCCCACATGCCCGTAAAGAATTGTCCGCCGCTCCAAAACATGACAACTAACGCTAAGATCCCCATAATAAGCCTCGCCCACCATAGCCCATCACTTCCCATCGGCAGCCAATCACGGATACCGGGGAACAAATTAGGGTAGGAAACGAGAATAATTGGAACGGATATAGCAGCAGCAAACCACCACTTTTTCATCAATGAACGGTATTCAATTTCTTCGGATGATTCTTCTTCGTTAGAATGTTTATGATTCAGATGATTGGCAGCCGACATATCCTGTTCGTGTTCAGTGTAAAGCTTATGTGCTTTCATCGTGATTTCTCCTTTCATTGAAAATATCTTCTATCACTTTAATGCCGATGATAATTGTGGTGCTTATGCAAACGGTGCTCATGATCATGCTGTTTGCCGCGGTCCCTATGGTGGTGGTGCTCACCATGCTGGTGTCCCAATTCATCTGAATTGGCTGTATGAGCAATAAATTTTTGTGGTTCCATATTGAACTTTCCGAGGCAATCTGTCGAACAAAAGTAATAGTCGGAACCTTGATAACCTGATCGAATTGTTGAATTCGTCACTTTGATTTCCATTCCGCAAACCGGGTCTGTCTCCTTCTTCCTAAAAAACATGGAATCTCCTCCTTAAAAAACTTTGATAAGTTTCTACATTTAAATAATAAAAATCCATGCTTAGCAGCAGCTTAAACAAATCTGAGAATAACTTAAGAGTTTTTTTCATCAGCCCAATCACTAATTCACAGCCTGATATAAACAAAAATAGACCCCTGTTCGATAACAGGGGCCATGTTAAGAAAAGTCCACATCCGGAAATGAACAGACCTTCTCAAATAAAGTGTTCTAATGTTCTTCCGCTTCTTTAACATCTGTTTGGTCGCTATGTTCCATCTCCTCGTTATGATCGATGTTTTCGGAATCAGCTTCCGTTAACGAGGCATACACATAATACATACCCAGGACAATGAGCAGGTATACGAGTGCTGATAAGGCCCATTTTTTCATAGAAGGTTCTCCTTATAATTTTACTCTTTGTAAGCGCAATGCGTTTAGGACAACGGATACAGAGCTGAATGCCATTGCTGCTCCGGCGAGCCATGGTGCCAAAAATCCCAATGCAGCAACCGGAATTCCGAGCGTATTATAACCGAATGCCCAGAACAGGTTTTGCTTAATGTTGCGGATCGTTTTCCTGCTCATAAAGATCGCATCTGCAATGCTGTTGAGGTCACCGCGGATTAACGTAATGTCTGCCGCTTCCATCGCGACATCCGTTCCAGTTCCGATCGCCATCCCAATGTCGGCAACCGCTAATGCAGGAGCATCATTGATTCCGTCTCCGATCATTGCTACCTTCTTGCCCTGCTGCTGAAGTCTCTTCACTTCTTCGGCTTTTCCTTCCGGCAATACTTCGGCGATCACATGTTCAATGCCTGCCTGTTTGGCAATCGCCTCGGCCGTCTGGTGGTTATCACCGGTAATCATGATGACTTCCAATCCCATCTCTTTTAGGCGCTTGACCGCTTGCGTAGAGGTTTCTTTAATGGTGTCTGCGACAGCGACAATCCCTGCGTAAACGCCATCAATGGCTGTTAACATCGCTGTTTTACCTTGCTTCTCAAGACTGTCCATTTGCGGTAAAGCATGCTCGATTTCTACATCGTACTTTTTCATCAATCGGCGCGTGCCGATGAGAACTTCTTTGCCATCGACAACCGTTTTAATACCATAGCCGGGGATAGCCTCGAACTCAGCGACATCTTTGAGGCTGATATTCTTTTCTTTAATCCCCTCTACAATTGCCTGGGCGAGTGGGTGTTCGGATTGCTTTTCAGCAGACCCGACAAGTGTCAAAAATTCGGCTTCTTCCCGGTCTGTGATGATATCAGTCAGAATTGGAGTACCATTCGTGATTGTACCTGTTTTATCAAGGATGACCGTATTAATCCGGTGCGTCATCTCCAGATGTTCTCCACCTTTAAAAAGAATTCCGTATTCTGCAGCCCGGCCGGACCCTGCCATGATTGAAGTTGGCGTTGCGAGCCCTAGTGCGCATGGACAGGCAATGACAAGAACGGCGATTAAGATTTCCAAGGCGGCAGCAAAGTTTCCGGGAGAAACCCACAAATACCAAATCAAGAAACTGATAATCGCAATGCCGACAACAATCGGAACGAAAATACCGGAAATCGAATCGGCTAATCGCTGAATAGGTGCTTTTGACCCCTGTGCTTCTTCAACCACTTTAATGATTTGCGCAAGTGCCGTATCTTTTCCGACTTTTGTTGCTTTTATTTTAATAAAACCATTTTTGTTAATCGTGGCACCGATAACGGTGTCACCGACTGTTTTATCTACCGGCAGACTTTCCCCGGTAATCATTGATTCATCAAGAGCGGTCCGTCCTTCAAGAATTTCCCCGTCGACCGGGATTTTTTCACCGGGCTTTACATACAAAATATCACCTGTGACCACTTCCTCAAGCGGAATTTCTATTTCCGCACCATCGCGCAGGACGGTTGCTGTTTTTGCCTGCATGCCCATCAGCTTTTTGATTGCTTCTGACGAGCGGCCTTTTGCTTTAGCTTCGAATAGTTTTCCAAGAATAATTAATGTAATCAAAATAGCACTTGTTTCGAAATAAAGACCAACGGAATGGGCGTTATTTCCGATCGTTTCTATAGCAAGATATACACTGTAAAAATAAGCTGCCGATGTACCGAGTGCAACCAGCACATCCATATTGGCGCTCTTATTCCTCAGCGCTTTATAAGCCCCGACATAAAATTGCTTGCCAATAAAGAACTGTACAGGTGTAGCCAGTGCCATTTGCACCCAAGGATTCATCAGTGCGTCAGGGACATAAAGGAAAGAAGTGAAACTGAAGTGGCCAACCATTGCCCAAAGAAGCGGGAGCGATAAGATGAGTGAAAAAACGAACTTCCCTTGTTGCTTTTCAATTTCCTTCAAGCGGTGATCGACTGCCTCTTTTTCGTTTTCATCACTTTTCACGCTGGCCCCGTAGCCAAGCTTTTCAACCCTTTGGATCATCTCTTTAGGTGAGACAATGGACGGATTGTATTCGACAGATGCTTTTTCTAAAGCCAGGTTGACGTTTGCCTTTATGACTCCATCTTGTTTATTCAACCCTTTTTCAATTCTTTGCGCACAGGCGGCACATGTCATGCCGGTCAAGTTCAATTCAGTTTTTTCTGTTACGACATCATAGCCGAGATCCCTAACTTTCTTTTGGATATCAGCAGTTCCCATGGCAGACCCGTCAAACTTTACTGTTGCTTTTTCGAGGGCAAGATTAACATTTGCATCTTTGACGCCTTCCATTTTCTTTAACCCTTTTTCAATGCGGATGGCACAGGCGGCACATGTCATGCCAGTTATTTGAAATTGGCTTTCCTGAACTTTTTCACTCATAGCAAAAACTCCTTATACCTGTATAGGGTATATTTTTATAAAAAAGAGAGGTGCTATTTCTAGCACGGTTCTCTTTACTTTTATAGTTCAAAAACTCAGTTTACATCATAGCCTTGATCATCGATTGTTTCTTTAATTGTATCAAGAGTTACTTCATTTGCGTTATATTCAACATCTACTTTACCAGTTTCAAGGTGAACTTTTACGTTGGAGACACCTTTTAATTCCCCGACACTGCCCTCGACAGATTTTACACAATGCCCGCAAGACATTCCTGCTACATCTAATGTTACCTTTTCCATTCTGATCGTCTCCCTTATTTTTTCATTAATCTTTGAATAGTGACAAGGACTTCATCCAGTACTTCCATGTCACCTTCCTGGATTCTTTCGACAACACAGTTTTTCAAATGGCCTTCCAAAAGAATTTTTGCTACGCTGTTTAAAGCGGATTGGGTAGCTGAGATTTGCGTAATGACATCGTCACAATACGTATCTTTTTCAATTAACCCTTTAATCCCGCGAATTTGGCCTTCAATCCGGTTTAAGCGTGTTACCATATTTTTCTTCACGGCTTCGGAATGATGGCTTTTCCGGCCACTTGCAGCAGTGCAGCATTCTTCTTCTGTTAGGAGAGGATCATTTTCTAATTCATTTACCATGGTAACTCCCTCCTTGTTTTTTATTATAGTATACCCCAGTTCGGTATGTAAAGAGTTTGAATTCTATTTTTTGTGAACGTTTCTTGACGTTTCCTTTAGATTTAAATAAGTTTAGAAATTTTTCTCGATAATAAACTCAAGGGAATATTTAATATATCATAACTAAAATTTCCAATAAATACACCTCGCCAAACCATTTAACAAACTTATGGAGCTGCTCAGGTTTTTCCCCATATTGGCTACATAGATTATCATTTGTTCAATGGTAGATATCATTCATTTGGTTAACCTCCCCAATACGTTAAAGTATCAAAAATCCCCAAAATAAGCATTATTCCACCTGCGATTTTTTGAACAAGTAGACCAAGCTTACTCCCTTTTTTCTTCATTAACTTTCCATTCAGCTTAAAATACCAGATAAGAAAAATGAACAAAATGAGTGGAAGGGAAGTCCCAATCGCAAAAATCCCCGGGAGGAATAATCCGTATGATACTGAAATCGCCATCGGCATAAGGGTAATAAAAAATAACACAAACATTGTCGGACAAAATCCCAATGTAAAACTAACGCCCATCAAAAATGCACCTAAATTCCCTTTCTTCATGAATCTTTCAGGAATTTTCCCGAGTGTAAATGATTTATAAAACTTTAAAGCACCAATCATAAATAGTCCAATTATAATTAGCAGGGGACCAACCATTTTTCTTATCCAAGGGAAATATACAGTTAAAATACTTTTCACTTCGCTGCCGAGCAACCAGACAAGCAAGCCAAGTCCTGAAAAAACAACTATTTTCCCAAGTATAAAATACAGGATTTCCCTCCAGGCGAGCTTTGTTTGAACAGACCTATTTCCGTAAATTGTAATAGCCCCAAGATTCCCTGTGAATTGACAAGGTGCAAGCGCTCCGATAATGCCTAATATAAATGCAGCTAACATTGGCATGCCTTCAGTGCTTCTATACATATTTAGAAATGGCTGGCTTAATATGTTATACATTTGACTAAAAAATTCATACATTTACTGGCTCTCCCTATTCAAAAAATTAAATTGACCCCGGTATCTTTAACTTTTGATTATAATTGATATAATGGTTTATCGCTGAAAGTCTATAAAACACAAAAGCTATAAATCATTATAAAGTAAAATTATAAAGAATTTGTGGAGAAGTATTTGTAAACTTTTAAACTTTTCCTTGTCCAAATGTAACCGTGAGGAAGTGACTTGCATGTCTGCCATTGAAACTATGGAAGAACAAACTACCAAACAAAAAATAATGATGATCCTCTCTTTAGCTGTTCCGGCCATGATTGAAAATATTTTACAAACAGCCGTTGGATTTATCGATACTTTATTTGTTGCAAAACTCGGCCTGAATGAAGTGACTGCAGTTGGTGTTGCCAATACCGTTTTAGCTGTCTATATTGCTATTTTTATGGCCATTGGTGTGGGAACATCTTCTCTCATTGCTAGAAGTGTAGGCGCCAGGGATTTCGATAAAGCAAAATCGATTGCAAGGCAGTCCAGCTGGATTTCCTCTATGGCAGGAATTTTATTTGGAATTATTGCTTACTTTTTTGCTGAACCTTTGCTTAAAGTGATGGGAGCCGAACCTCAAGTATTAGCAGATGGAGTCACTTATTTCCGCATTGTGGCTGTACCTTCCATATTCATTTCACTCATGTTTATTTTCGGAAGTATCCTGAGGGCATCCGGAGACACAAAAACACCCATGAAAATCAGTGTCTGGATAAACGTGATCCACATTGGACTGGATTATATATTAATTTTTGGTTTATTGGGATTTACGGGTTTAGGCGTTGCAGGGGCAGCTTGGGCAACTGTTATTGCCAGAATAATCGGTACGATAGCTCTATATCGTTACATAAAAAAATCAAAAATTGATTTTTCAATTTTTCAAAATACTTTTAGAGAAGCTAAACAATTTATGTCACCTATTTTAAAGCTTTCATCCCCAGCTGCGGTGGAACGCCTTTTTATGCGTTTAGGCCAGGTTCTATACTTTGGATTAATTGTCCGAATCGGGACGGAAACATACGCAGCCCATACCATCGCGGGGAATATTGAAACCTTTTCCTATATGCCGGGTTATGGATTGGCTGTGGCAGCAACCACATTAGTTGGCCAGAGCATCGGGGCAAAACGTTAAAAAAATGCATACCAGTATGGGATGTTAACCACCGGAATAGCTGTCCTTTTTATGGCCATGATTGGTTTTTTGTTATTTTTCCTGTCACCTTGGATGGCAACCTGGTTCACGACTAATCCAAATGCGGTTCATATGGTCGTGACAGCATTAAGAATTGATGCTTTTGCCCAACCTGCTTTAGCCGTTGGTTTGGTGTTAGCTGGTGCATTGCAAGGTATGGGTGATACAAAAAGTCCGATGTACAGTACAGCCATTGGTATGTGGGTTATTCGTGTTGTCGGAGTTTATGTTTTGGGAATCCAGCTTGGAATGGGGATAGCCGGGATTTGGTTATCCATTGCGATAGACTTGTTTGTTCGTGCAATTTACTTGTTCGTTAGGTTTAGAACTCATTTCAAAATTTAATATGCTTAAAAAGCCGAAATTTCTTTTAAAGAAAAATCGGCTTTGTTTAGATCGAAATTGAATCGGTACTTACTTCATAATGCTGATTCCATTCGGAATTTCACCGACTTGAATTGTTTCTATCACTTTATTCTGTTCTGTATCAATCACACTGACGGTATTCTCAAACATGTTGGTTACGTAGAGATATTTACTATCCGGGCTGGTGACAACTCCATGGGCACCTTTACCTGTTTCAATAGTAGTCACAGCTGTCTTTGCAGCCAGGTCAACAACAGTCACTGAATTAGAAGGAGTATCCTCGGTCCCTTGATTCGCTACATAAGCTTTTTGATTATTGCCATCGATATAAACCTGGGCAGGCCCGGTTCCAACCTGAACCTTGTCAACTTTATCTGTGGCTAAATCGACTATTGCGAGCGCATTCTCTTTATTCAATGTCGTAACAAGTGTTTTACCATCAGCAGTAATCCCTGTAGTCACCGGAGTTGAACCCACTGTTATCCTTTTTTCTTCTGTCATATTTTCCAGGTTTAGAACACTGATTGTATCTTCTCCCATGTTCGCAATGTAAGCAAACTTACTGTCAGCGGAAATCCTGAACCCATGGGGACCTTTGCCGGTTTTAATCGTATGTGTAACGGAAAAACTATTTACATCAATAACTGTAACGTTGTTATCTTCATTGTTTGTAACCAAAGCATATTTTCCGTCTTCCGTAAAAACAATATGGGCCGGGTGGCTGCCAACTTCAACCGTCTGCAGCAGTTCATCCGTTTCCGTGCTATAGAAAAGGGCTAGCCCATTCATTTCCATTGACTCGCCACCACCATGATCCATTCCTGGTACAACTGTAGCTCCTAACATTGTTCCATCGGGAGATACTTGCACATTATGGACAGCCCCGTCCACTTCAATAGTAGCAATTACCTGATTGGAAGTTGCATCAATTTTGGAAATGCTTCCCCCTTCATTTGCAGTAAAATAATAACGAGTTTTTTCATCGCTTGCGTTTTCGTCTGTTTTTTCTGCGTCGGACTGATTATCTTCTTTCACTTCAGCAGTTGATTCGCTCTTTGGATCTGCCGGCTCTGTTGCGCCGGATTTTTCATTTGTACTCGAGCTGCATCCTGCCAAAATAACACCCACAATCATTAGAAGCAGAAATAAACTTAACTTTACTTTACTCATCGTAAAGCTCCCTCCTCTTATTCGGTATAAAGCGAGCATAGACAGAAGAGCCCTTTCAAACTGTGATTTACTTCACTTAAAAATAAATGAATCAGAAATTGGTAAAGTTTTGTGAAAATCCATTAAAAATGCAGATTTAGCGATTAATATAGAATGTTCTTTGCTCCCCTTGTCGAGTATTTTCCATACAAAAAGAACAGACTGCGAGTTAGTCTGTTGCAATAGGATTACTACAAAATTCGATTATTTTATGAAAAACTAATAAGCCAGGCACCCAGAATTGTCATCGACCAAAGGATAAAAAATATTCCTGTGGGAATCGTTTTTCGGTTTTTATTCTTTTTAATACAGCATTCCATTTTCTCATTCTCCCTTTCATCCCTTTGGCTTTTCCCTTTTTACGGGATTCAATATTGAAATATAGACGTTTCCATCTTGAACATAAGACTCAAAAATATCCAATGGCCTTGGAGGCGGGCCGCCTACATTAATGCCGAACTCATCATATTGCCCCCCGTGACAAGGGCAATAAAATCTGACTCCCTCCTTGTTCATCTCTTCGTCGGCATCCCCTGCCAAACATCCGAGATGGGTACAAATCGGCGACATGATAATGAGAGACTGGTCATCTTCACTCTTATTAATATACACAAAACCCGATGTCTCCTGTTCGACCCACGCATCCTTTATATTTGCTTTATACGGGACCTTCTTTGGAAACTCTCCCTTTTCAAGTTCACTGAGGGGGCCAAGATTGGCCATGGAACTCATATCAATTGGTTTTTTAGTGCTGCAGGCGGATAAACCGATCGGCAGGACTGATACCGTGAATAGACCTGCCGTCCCTTTTAAAGAATGTGAAATAAACTGCCTCCTGTTCCATGTTTTCATAAGGAATACCTCCTTTTTGGTTAATAATAACAAGAAAATTTGCAGAAAAAACCGATTTTCATTACAAATTGGGGTAACTGTCTAAAATATAGTGAATGTTTTGTGACAAATAATATGTTTGATGCTTATCATTTGGACAAAAGTGACATTTACCGTTTAAGTTCATTTTTTAGAAACATTAAATTCATAGTTTCTGCAAGATTATCCACTAATCTTAAGCAGAAAAATTATGGAGGTGCTCTAATGAAGCTTAAATTTATTGTATTAATGTCTTTTGTCATTTTAATACTAGCTGCTTGTTCTGCTGCTCAAAACGGAGATGGCAGCGAGACTAATAAAAAGGAAACAGAAACAACTGGCCAGGCGAACGAAACGAAAGGTTTAAAAACTGCTAATTTCGAAACGCTTACGGGCAATGAATTTACTCTTGTCGCTAAAGAGGCTAACCACCAGTTAAACAAAGAGACAAACGTAAACGCCTGGACGTTTAATGGTTCCGTTCCGGGCTCACAAATTCGCGTTACGCAAGGAGAAAAGGTCAAAATCACCCTCAAGAACGAACTTCCCGACCCTGTGAGCATTCACTGGCACGGAATTCGAGTACCAAACGAAATGGATGGAATTCCTGGTGTGACACAAAATGCGGTCCAACCTGGAGAATCGTTCACGTATGAATTTACGGCTGCCGATCCTGGAACATATATGTATCACACCCATCAGGAAGCAGTTAATCAGCTGGATAAGGGACTTTACGGCTCCTTTATAGTCGAACCTAAAGAAAAAACATATGACCGCGATTACAGCCTTATGCTTGATGAGTGGATGAGCAATCCTGAAGAATCAGAGTCTTCGATGAGCGGAATGGATGGCGACATGAGCGGAATGGATCACAGCAATATGAGCGGAATGGATTCAAACGAAGACAAGAATAGTGAAAAGAAAAACGGTGCCAGTGACGAAAACGGAGAATCAATGGGACATAGCATGGCCAATTATGATATTTTTACGATTAACGGAAAAAGTGGAGATTTAATAGAGCCCCTAACAGTCAAAGAAGGAGAAAAAGTCAGAATCCGCTTGGCGAATATCGGATATTTGTCCCATAAGATTCATCTGCACGGCCATAAGTTTAAAGTAGTCGCGATAGACGGACAAGAACTGAATGAGCCGCAGGAATTAAAGGATCAGTTAATCGCAATTGCTCCTGGTGAACGGTACGACATTGAATTTACCGCAGACAATCCAGGGGAATGGTATCTTGAGTGTCATGGGGACATGGAAGGTACAGATGGCATGAAAGCAAAAATTCAATACGAAGGCACTACTGAGTCGAAAGACCAAGCCAATCAAAATGAAAGCCTATCCGAATTTTCCTTTATAAACTACGGTGGTGCGAAAAACGGAGAATTTAAGTTAGACCAACAGTATGATGTAGAGTATACTATGGACCTTAATACACAGATGGATCGTGAAAATATGGTTTTTACAATCAACGGAAAAACATTCCCGGATACAGAAAGTATTGATGTGAAAAGCAGTGATCTGGTTAAAGTAAAATTGGTCAATAATTCTAAGGTTGACGTTCATCCAATGCACCTGCATGGACATTTCTTTCAAGTTTTGAGCAAAAACGGCGAGCCTGTGCAAGGTTCACCAATTGTAAAAGATACGATTAATCTAAATCCAGGTGATGAATACGTTGTTGCTTTTAAAGCGGATAACCCTGGAAATTGGCTTTTCCACTGCCATGACCTGCACCATGCTACGGCAGGAATGGTGAATATAGTCAAATATGATGGGTATCAGCCAAACTTCACACCCGACCCTGATGCAAATAATAAACCTGAATAACTTGTGAAAACAGCGGCCGATATTCCTGTTGTTAGGAATATCGGCTTTTTGAGACTCATACTGCACAACAAGACAATTTTGATACATCTTTATCAAACGTAATGGCGGCTAATTTCAATCCTTCTGCCATTGTTAAATATGGAGCAAGAGTTTCTCGTAGATCTTCTACTGTCAAACCGAATTTTACAGCTAATGTTGCTGCATAGATAACCTCTCCTGCGTTTTCCGCAACTATATGGACCCCTAACACTTTTAATGTTTTTGCATCTGCTACTAATTTAAAAACACCTGTCGTTTCTCGATTAACCAAGGCTCTTGGTATCGCATCTAACGACAAAACTGATGTTTTGATTTTAAAACCTTTTTCTTTTGCTTGCTGTTCAGTTAAACCAACCGTTGCAATCGATGGAGTAGTAAACGTTACACCTGGAACTACCTTTAAATTTATTTTTCGATTTAGACCTCCGATTGCATTACGCGCAGCAATTCCGCCTTGATAAGCAGCGACATAAACAAATTGCGGACCAAGAGTTACATCTCCGGCTGCGTAAATTCGGGAATTCGTCGTTTTAGAATACTCGTCAATGACGATTTCACCAAGAGAACCAACTGTAACACCTGCTGCTTGTAAATTAAGAGATTCTGTATTTGGTTTTCTTCCTGTTGCAACAAGCAATTGTTCTGCCTCAATTATTCGCTTTTTGCCATTTATCTCTACATGAACTTTTTTTATGTCTCCATCTTGTTCTATGCTTTCATATGTTGCGCCTGTAACTAAGTTGATTCCTTGTTCTGTTAAGGCCTGCGTTATTGCTTCTGTTATTTCTGGATCGTATTCTTTCAATAGACGCTCGCTTCTTTGAATCAAAGTGACTTCTGCGCCCAGGTTACGAAATAGTTGTCCCAATTCCAATCCGATATATCCAGAACCAATCACAGCAAGACTCTTTGGAACTTTCTTTAATTCAAGTAATGAAGTGCTTGTTAAATAATCTACTTCAGTTAATCCTGGAATAGTGGGAACAAATGGAGAAGCACCTGTCGCTATTAAAAATCGTTTTGCTGTTATTTGCTTGCCATTAACTACAACTGTATTTTCATTTACAAATTTAGCTTCACCTTTTATTAATTCAAAACCGTAATCGTCAATTAGATTCACATATTTTTCATTTCGAAGTTGACTTACTAATTCATTTTTTTGTTTTACTAACAGGGCTAAATCAACATCTGAAGCTGAAGTGTGCAATCCTATAAATGGATTATTTTTTGCTAAATGATTGATTTCTCCTGCTCGTAATAAGGTCTTAGAAGGAACACAGCCGATATTAACGCATGTTCCACCCACCGTCCCTCGTTCGATCATAGCAACTTTTGCGCCATAACCGACTGCTTCAATGGCAGATGAAAAAGCGGCCCCACCAGAACCAATAATGATATAGTCATAGTCACCTTCATTACCTAAGTTCACTTTTACCTGGGGATGTATTTCTTCAACTTCTCCTGGTTGATACTTTGCTTTAACAATCGCTTGTTTGGCTGTTCCAACCTCTACGTCATTTGGTAGCTCAAATAAAGCTTCCCCTTTGCGAAAATCAACTTCAACATTCTTTGCACCTATATTATCTAATGCAACTGAGACATGTTGCTCGCAACCTGAACAGGTCATTCCTTGAACATTAACTCGATATTTTTTCAATTTTAAATCCTCCTCTACTCCAAGCCCTAGCTCTAACACCTTTGTTGTAATAGCCTTTATAGCCGTTTTTTTATCATTAATGTAACTGTTACCTTCCATCAGTAGAACCACATGACATGGACATATGAATAATGCGAGTAGAAACCAAACATGGCCTGATAATGTGTCTCTCATAATGTTCTTTTCTTATTTTCCCATTACTGTTTCAATAATGGGACATGCATAAATATCTTTGTTTTCAGGGCATCTTTCTTTTAGGTTAATGAGCATTTGTTCAATTCTTTTAAGATCTTGAATTTTGCGTTGTATGTCTTCTATCTTAGAAACAGTAAAGTCATACATATCACGGCACTTTGCTTCATCCCGATCGACAACACCTAACAATTTATCAATTTCATTTAGGGTAAATCCCAATTCCTGCAAACGTTTAATGAAATTTAATCGGTCGACAATCCGTTCTGAATACATTCGGTATCCTGAATCCGTACGTTCAGGTTCTGGAATTAAACCTATACGTTCATAGTATCTAATGGTCTCTTTGTTAACATCACACTTCTTGGCCAATTCTCCTATAAGTAATTGCATTTGTTTCACCTCCTATACAGTATAAACCCTGTACTTAGGTACAGGGTCAATATATAGCTTACTTTTTCTCATTAATAATAGTCAGCGAGCAGTTTCTCGTAAGAATCTATTTGAATATTAAACGAAACCCGAATTTTATGAGCATAAAAAAAGACTGCCTCTAGTGGCAATCTTACAACTCTTTTATACAGGGACCCGTGGTTAGTATTTCGCGACGGGTAGTCCGATCTTTTTTAGCAATTCGATTGCTGTTGCTTTTTCCTCTTCGGAAAGAACGTCCATAAGCTCATGGATCCTTGCTTCGTGTTCGGGAAAAATAGCCTCGATGAATTCTTTGCCTTTATCCGTAATAATCGCATACGTAACCCTGCGGTCATTCGGGCAAGCGGCACGATTTAAAAGACCTTTTTGTTCGAGTTTATCGACGACATATGTTATGCTTCCGCTTGCAAGCAAAATTTTACCGCCTATTTGCTGGAGCGGCTGCTGGCCTTTATGGTATAAAAGCTCCAGAACAGCAAATTCAGTCGGGTTTAATCCATTCGCCTGGATTGCTTTATTGACCTGCTCATTAATCGCTTTATATGCCCTGGAAAGAACGATAAATAGCTTTAAGGATTGGTTAACTTCAGAATTCATGTAAATCTTCCTTTATAAAAAGATATCTCGACTTCAAACTAAATTATAGAAAAATTTCGGGATGGTGTCAATAAATCCAGATAAAGGCATAGTGCTTAATACCCTTAATTAAGTTATAATTTAATTGCCTATAAGCACTTAAAATAGAGGTGTCTATGCCAAAACTTAATAAAAATGCGTTGCTATATTTGTTGATCGTTATACTGCCCAGTATGTTAGGAATCTTTTTACAAATATATAATCTCATCCAGAAAGATTACGAACATCGAAAGGCTGATACCCAATGGATTGCATCGATCCATCAAAGAACCTGGGATCAGCTAATTACTGAAACCGTGACGAGCCTGGATATTATTGCAATTACGCTTAAAAGTATGATCGATTCCCCGCAAGAATTAGAGCCATTGCTCCAGCAAGTACACCAAAAAGACCCTCGCTATGGGGGCCTTTATTTACTGAATGAAGAAGGAACGGTTGTTACCGGATCTCAATCACTGCTCGATCATGTTGATTATTCCTCCATGGAGTATATTAGAACTGCCATTAATACGAAGGATACGGTTATATCCGACCATCAGGAAACTCTTGAAAATGGTCAAACCGTGATTGGCCTGGCTGCACCCGTTATCAATGAAAGAAATGAACTAAGTTCGATACTTGTTGCCCATTTAAGGGTTGACTATATTGAAAATGTTATGAGAGTGTTGACACCTGACACAAATCTTTTAATTGTCAATGGACAAAGCCACATTATTATGAATTTCAATGGATCTGAAAAGACGAGCTCAACTGCAAACGAGTGGTTGACAATGCCAATTGAGCGGCTTCCATGGAGCATTAAAGCGGAAATTCCCGACTTTGACTGGAAGAATACAGGAAAGGAAATGGTCGCATTAATAGCTGGGACCCTGGTTTTTTTCCATATTCTTTTCCTTCTAATTAAGTGCTATCTATTAAAAAAACAAACAGCAAAAGAAAAAGCGCAAATTGAAGCGCAAAAGCTTGAGCTGGTAGGCTCACTCGCAGCCAGTACAGCCCATGAAATCCGCAACCCCCTTACAGGCATTAAAGGGCTTGTCCAGTTGTTGGGCGAAAAATACCGTGATCCGAAAGACCTCTACTATTTTTCAATCATCAATGAAGAGATCAACCGCATTAATGAAATCGTCAGTGAATTTTTGATTCTGGGTAAACCGACCGCCCAAAAGAAAGATATGATCGATATAAGGTCAGTTTTTACCGAACTGAAGCCGATCATTTCTTCCGAAGCAAATCTTCATAACATTAGATGTTCTTACTATTTGCCAAACACTCCATTGCCGGTTGAATGCACAAAGGACCAAATGAAGCAGGTAATTTTGAACCTTTCAAAAAACGCTTTTGAATCTATGAAAAATGGCGGTGATCTTGAAATTAATATGATGCAAGAACAGGAAACTTGCAAAATAGAGATTATCGATACCGGTTCAGGAATTTCTGAACAAGCGCTCAACAGGGTTTTTGACCCTTTTTATACATCAAAGGATATGGGAACAGGCCTCGGCCTTGTGATTTGCAAAAAAATAGTGCAATCCTTTAACGGCACGATTGAAATTACCAGCAAAGAGAAGCAGGGTACTCAAGTTTCAATTATCCTTCCGCTTGCTGAGTAAAGGGAAGAGCTTTGGGAATATGGTCCAATGCTCTTCTTCTTTTTGTTTAGTTTATTTGCTTGTTTATTACATATAAATTTCGAGAATAGAAACAAAATCATTTTTAAACAATTGATAATCTTGTAATATAGAAGAAAGAATAAAAAATGGTACTTTTATAAATTTATACAGTCATATAAAAGGAGATACTCCATGAGCCAATCTGCAATAGCTGCAAGCATGTCGCCACGTGACCGTGCGAATACTTCATACAAAATATTAATTATTATCGGAATTTGCCATTTATTGAATGACTCGATCCAGGCTGTTGTTCCAGCGATGTTCCCGATTCTGGAAAGATCGATGGGGCTCAGCTTTACGCAGCTTGGCATGATCGCTTTCGCTTTGAATATTGTATCGTCGATTATGCAGCCGCTCGTTGGAATGGCCACAGATAAAAAACCAGCGCCCTTCGCGCTGCCGATCGGGCTTTCCTTTACGCTTTTCGGCGTTCTTGGCCTTGCTCTTGCACCCCGGTTTGAATTGGTTGTCCTGTCCGTCTTGTTCATTGGCCTTGGATCTGCTGTTTTCCATCCAGAGGGATCAAGAGTTGCTTATATGGCGGCCGGGGCACGCCGGGGGCTTGCCCAATCCATTTACCAGGTTGGCGGCAATTCAGGCCAGGCCCTTGCCCCGCTTATTACTGCGGTCATTCTTGTCCCGCTCGGCCAAATCGGTGCTGCCTGGTTTACATTAGTTGCAGCGGCCGCGGTCGGATTATTGATCTATATTGCCAATTGGTATTCCGGCATGCTTAAAGTTGAACGTTCTTTCAAAAGCAAGCAAAGCAGCAAAGATAGCACAGCTGGGAACGGTATTCGCAAAGGTGTCTGGGTTTCACTCTTGTTGATTTTGTTTCTAATCTTTGCCCGCTCCTGGTACATTTCCGGGATCACCAATTTCTATGCATTTTTCGCAATCGAAAAATATTCACTATCAATTAAAGAAGCTCAAATTTTCCTATTTGCTTTCTTAATCACCGGTGCAATCGGTACATTTTTCGGGGGGCCGCTTGCCGACCGGTTTGGCAAGAAAACGGTTATTTTAGTTTCGATGATCGCCACCGCCCCGTTATCATTGCTGATCCCGTTTGTTCCGCCTTTTGCAGCATTCTTGCTGCTTGCTTTAAGCGGACTGCTTCTGATGTCGAGCTTTTCTGTCACGGTTGTTTACGCCCAGGAGCTCGTGCCGGGAAAAATCGGGACAATGGCTGGCTTGACGGTCGGCCTGGCATTTGGAATGGGGGCGCTTGGATCGATCGGGCTCGGCTATTTAGCCGATCTCATCGGGCTTTCACAAACGATCATTTTCACCGGATTTCTTCCATTGCTCGGTTTGCTGGCCTTCTTCCTTCCTTCCGATCAAAAGTTGGAGCAGTGGAATTAAGGAATATATGCTCGTCTCCGGATTTTGGTATAAAAAAGAAAACAGGATAGGAGGAAAAGTCCTTCTACCCTGTTTTTTTATTATGATTGAACCCTTGCATACAGCAATTCTTTTTCTTCCTTAGTAAACAAATTCTCCGCCATTGGATACAGCACATTTTCTTCTTTTGCGAAGTGGTCCACTAGTATTGAATAAGCTTTTCTAATAAATGCTGTACATGCATGCATTTCCTCTGTTGATAATGGACCGTCACCCTCAGTTTTGTTAAGAAAGCCGCGAATCATTGATTTGGCCTGCTCATGCTCATGTTCCATGACTGCAATTGGACCCGTTCCCTTACCAAGATAAACTTCCATCATTTTAAACAGAATACCTTCTTCTTTTTCTGAGTGGCGCTCAAGCTTACTAAAAAATGCTTTTACTTTTTCAGTTAAAATCGCAAATACATCCTGTTTTTGGTCTGAGTCTTCAACTTTTTTGGATAGCTCTACAAGCTCATCAAGCAACTGAATCAACGGCGGATGTTCTTCCTTCAACAAAGCTAATCCTTGTGACAACTCGACCGGCTTACGGTTTGCAAAAGCACCCATACAACCTTCCATCAACAATCTCTCCTTCGACAATCACAGTTATTATGATCAGTATAAGCGGCCGCTTCTCTAAAAGTTGTGACGCCAATCACAATATCGAAAAGATCAAACTAATTTTCGAAAAATTTTAACAAATAAGTTGCTAATTTTTATTGATTTTCACATATAATAGAAGCAAGTAAGATTGATGAAATGGAGGGATTATAGTGGTATATGAAAATTATCGCGACTTTTACCAGAAATCGCTAATACAAATTGGACCCGAAGACTTAAATTCTTTAAAAGAAACCCTTCCCATTCCCGGAGACAAAATCACCCATTGGCTCATAGCCTTAGAAGGCGAACCGGACCAGAAAAATTATTATCAGTGGAAAGTGGCAGTATATCCAGCAGACTGTGAGGGAAGCTTTGATTGGTCGAGCCGATTTTACACATCAGCGGATTTTAACTGCTTCCATAAAGCTTGTGACTTCGCCCGGAGCCTTGAGCAAAACGGCAAAAACGACAAACTCTCCTCATTAACCCCGTTTGAACAAATAAGCTAACCTAACCTCTAATCCATTCCTTCCCCTCTTTTTCGAGACGTTTGTGAAGTTACATACATATAGTGGTAAACTTATAATCATTCAAATTGTGAATAACTCTTCACTAAAACTCTTCACTTACACCAAATAATATGATTGCAATAACGAGAACAATTCCTCCTGCTGCAACTAACGGAACCAATGCTTCATTTTTATTAATTATAAGTAGAGGGTGTCCCAAAATCCAATCTTTGGGACACCCTCTTTATTTGTTTACATGAAAACTTTTTTGATTGCTTACATACTCTCCAGCCGGGATCTTGCAAAAGCCCGGCATTGTTGGGCACAATGCAAGCAAATTTGTGCACATCTTTGTGAATGAGAATCTGGAAACTTTAAGCATTCGTTTCCACAAATTTCACAAATATGGGCACATAATTCGGCAACTGACTTTTCCACATAACTGTTTCTTGCGATTAATTTCGCTGACAATGTGCATATATCTGCACAATCTCGCAATAGAAGCAGTTGGTTTCTTCTGGCATGAACATCGCTCATTCGCAGCACCATAGTCCCCATATGTTCACAAGTTATTTCACAATCCTGGATTGTCTTCACCAAGCCCATGTGTTCCATATGAGTAGATTTAAATTTCGCATAATCCATACTTTGCATAGCATTTCCTCCCCAATTTTGTTATTAGCCGTAACAGTCGTATCATATGGTTTCCGCATTCACCAAGTGTAGGTAAATGCCCAAGAAATGTTTGCATATTTTCTGCAAATTTACAGCAGATTTTACTGATTCCCGCAAGCGGCATAAAGAACCTAAAATGTTTCCCTTAAAAATATGATTAAGTTTTAAGGCGGAGTGCTAATCCAGCCACAATAATACGGAAAAGTTACCCGCATGTCAGGCACAATCGCTGCATAAAAGCGGGCAGTGAACAATAAAAATAAAAGCCCTGGCAGGAATTTTTCAGCCAGGGCTTTTTCATATTTTTAGTATTCTGTTAAAGGTAATAAACAGCTTATTTAACTCTTCCTCGTTGTCTTTTTCAATTTGCTCAGCCAGACATTTTTTCATTTTTTCTTCGAAAAGAACGAATACTACACTTTTTAAGGCAGCCTTGGAAGCGATAATTTGAAAGATAATATCCTCAAAGTCGTGGTCTTTTTCAATTAAACTATTAATTTCTCGAACATTTCCTTCAATATTGCTTAAAGTGTCCACCAGCTTTTTTTTGGATGTTGGATCTAAACAGTGAGGTTTTTCAAGATTAAGTATCTCCATTATTTAACCTCCTTGTTTTATTAATACATGCCCGTTATTTGCAGCTATTTTATCAATGATGATGCTTTGTCGTTGCAGAGTGGTTATGTGCGGAATGGTTATGGCCAAACAAGTGTATTAAGCCTTTAACCAGTAATGATGTCTTTTCCATTAGAAACCCTCCAAAATATAATTTTATTACATTTATAAAATACTACCCCCGGTAAGTATATCAACTATAAAAAAACCTATTGTTTACTTTTTGAATATACAATTCATATTTTAGACATATTTACGGAGGAAATTTTAATTGCATCTTACGGTTCGGTGAAAGCACTTAAGTACTGTTTTGATTCTGTTTAAATTGAACTTTAAATCCAGTGTCTACCTGTTTGTTCTTAAGATAACGATGAAATCTGCAGGAAATGCAAATTTTCACCTCTCTCTTTTTTTATTAGATTCATCTATGTTAGATTAGAGATTAATAATGAGGAAAAACTGAATTAAAACTAAGAAAAAGATAAGAATTACCACTACTGAAAGATTATAATCCTTTTAGACTCCATTTTGAAATTTTGTAATTAGCTATTATGATGGTTTATTTGTTGTTATATCAAAAGTGTTGCATAAAATTGTTAAGTCCATATTAAGAAAAAAATTATGCTTGATAACTAAAAAACGATGCTCGGACCCGCATCGTTTTTTTCCTTTTATATAAACACTAATTTCATTGGCTATGCCATTCTAAAAACGATTCCGTGTCCGCCTTTTGGATATTCCCAGTGGATATTTTGGTATGGACAGCCGATTCGGCAGCTCCCGCATTCATGACACCCTTCGTATCCGACCTGCATCCTTGTTCCTTCCCATTTGTAAACCTCGGCAGGACAGAAAACGGTACAAATTTTATCAGGACATTTTGTCATGCAAATATCGTGGTCCATGACAGTTAAATGGGATTTCGTATCACACTTAAAGCGAATTAAGTACTGTTTTTCTTCAATCGTTTTTGTGGACATTATTTCACCGCCTTCCAGGCACGATAAATGTCTTTCAATACATTAAATGTTCCTTTTTCGTTTCTGACACTGCGGATAATTTCTTTCTGCTTATCCCTTTTTGGGGTTCCGTCAACAGTAAACATTTTGCTTGCGACCCGGTTCATCATCGGGACGTATTCACGCAAATATTGCGGATGGTTCTCAAAGGTGTGGGTTGCATCTTTATATTTTTCTAAATCTTTAATAATAAAGCTGTTATAGAGGGCTTCCCGATACTTATTTAAACTCGATGCGCTAAAATCATTTCGCTGCTTTGCTTCGACAATAGTCTCTGCCGCCATTTTTCCGGAAGCCATTGCCATATTTGAACCTTCACGATGGATAGCATTCACAAGCTGGGCTGCATCCCCTACAACGACAACACCGTCTCCGGCTACTTTAGGAACGGAATGATATCCGCCTTCCGGGATTAAATGCGCCAAATATTCGGCAGATTCCCCTCCCTCCAGAAAAGGCTTCACCATTGGATGATTTTTTAAATAGTCAAGCAGGTCATAAGGCTTTAATTTAGCTTTTATCATGCTTGACAGAGTGGTTCCGACACCGATATTCAAACTGTCTTTGTTCGTGTACAAAAAGGCAGTACCCAAATTTCCCTTTGTTGCATCCCCGAATATTTCAATCGTACAGCCCTGGTTTTCTGAAAGGTTAAAACGGTCATTAATCGTTTCCTTAGGAAGATTAATGACTTCCATCACAGTCAAGGCCACTTCATCAGGACGGAATTCCTTATGGAATCCGAGCTGCTTGCCGAGCAGTGAATTGACACCGTCGGCAAGCACGACAACATCGGCAAATACTTCTCCATCCGGGCGGTCTGTTCGAACACCGATCACTTTTCCATTTTCAACAATACATTCTGTTACAACCGTCTCGGTAATGAGCAGGGCTCCTGCTTCGACAGCCTTTTGGGCGAACCACTGGTCAAATTGGGCACGCAGAACTGTAAAATTATTATATGGCTCCATTCCCCATTCGAGACCTTTATAGCCAAAAGAAACAACCGATTCTTTATCCATCATCCAAAAACGCTGCTCGACAACCGGTCTTTCCAATGGTGCTTCCTTCCAAAACTCAGGAATAATCTCTTCCATTTGTTTTCGGTACAGGACACCGCCCATGACGTTTTTGCTTCCCGGGTATTCTCCCCGTTCAATCTGCAAAACGTTCAAACCGTTCTTTGCACACGTATAGGCACATGCTGTTCCAGCCGGTCCGGCTCCGACAATGATTACATCAAATTTCTCAGGCATAACTGATTTCACCGCCCTTTTCTTTTGTCATCTGTTTAAACTGTTTAATCAATTCAGGCACGATGACATGTGCATCCCCAACGATTCCATACGTTGCCACATCAAAAATTGGCGCTTCTGGATCTTTATTAACCGCGATAATGAACTCCGAATTTTTCATGCCAACAATATGCTGGATCGCCCCTGAAATACCGATTGCAAAATAAATTTTCGGCGTTACCGTTTCGCCTGTCTGGCCGATTTGCTGATGATGGGGAAGCCAGCCTGCTTCAACTACATCCCTGGTCCCACCAACACTGGCACCAATCGTTTCCGCCAGCTCATGAATCAGCTGAAAGCCTTGTAGATCACCCATTCCTTTTCCCCCGCATACAATGACATGGGCTTCCGACAGGCTTGCTGTTTTTGTTACGTCCTTCACAATTTGCAGCACTTTTGTGCGCATATCTTCTTCCTTAATTGAGATTTGTTCCTCAATGATCTCTCCTGTTCTCGATGGATCCTGCTCCAGTGCTTTCATGACCTTTGGCCTTACGGTTGCCATCTGCGGCCGGTGTTTTTTGCAGAGGATCGTCGCCATTATATTGCCTCCGAACGCTGGCCGGCTTGCTTCGAGCAGCCGCTTGTCGACATCGACATCGAGCATTGTCGTATCAGCAGTTAACCCTGTGCTTAAATCAGTGGCAACTGCACTTGCCAGGTCTTTTCCGTTCGGGGTTGCCCCGTACAGGAAAATCTCCGGTTTGTATTTCTCGGCAAGAAAAATAATTCCTTTCATATACGATTCAGTCCGATAAGTCTTCAATACCGGGTTATCAATAACATATACTTGGTCTGCCCCGTAGGAAATTACTTTCGGGCAGAGCCCTTTAATTCCGTCTCCGAGCAGCACCCCTGCCAGCGGTACTTCAAGCTTATCAGCAAGCTTCCTTCCGGCACCGAGCAGTTCAAGGGAAACTCCTTCAATGATTCCTTCGTTTTGTTCAATGAAGATCCAGACACCTCTATGTTCCATTGTAGCAGGCCACCTCGCCATTATATTATTGTGAATAGTTAAGCTTGTACTTTGAATAACCCCTTTTTATCTGCCAGGAGGTCCAATAATTGTGTTACTTGATCTTCTGGTGCACCTTCAAGCCGTTTCCCTCCATCAGGCTTTGGAGGTGAAAACATTTTGCCGACAATCGTTGGCGAGCCCTTCAAACCAAGCTGTGTCCGATCCACGTCCTCCAAATCGTTTACGGTCCAGATCACTGGCTCATACCTCGCTGCTTTCAGCATATTTGGAAGCGGCGCATATTCGATTGCGTTTATTTCTTTTTCCACAGTAAGCAGACACGGCAATTCAGTCTGAATCAATTCGTAGCCATTGGAGAGCTTTCTTTTGATTAATACGCTTCTTTCTTTCTCGTTTATTTCCGCTACTTCAATCACATTTGTAACGGGCGGTATATCGATTCTTCGGGCGATGCCAGGCCCGACCTGCCCTGTATCCCCATCAATAGCGTGTTTTCCGCAAATAATCAGATCAATCGGATCCTCCTTTGATATTCGTTCCAAGGCCTTCGACAATGCGTAGCTAGTTGCGAGCGTATCTGCCCCCGCGAAAGCTCTGTCAGAAATCAAATAGCCCCTGTCGGCTCCGATTTCAATGCTTTTTTTAATGACGGCAGTCGCCTGGGGCGGACCCATTGATAAAACGGAAATGGTACCGCCTGTTACCCTTTTAATCCGCGCTGCTTCCTGGACAGCGTGCGCATCATACGGATTTAAAATTGCCGGGGCACTGCGGCGGTCAAGGGTATTCGTTTTCGGATTGATTTTGATAATTTTTGTATCTGGAACTTGCTTGACACAGACGACAATATGCATATATCTCATTCCCTCCCTTTTATAAAGCCATAACGAAAGCGCTTTCCTTATAAATATTTATAAAATGTCTGTATTACGATATATGAATCGCAACACGGGCATAGTACAAACAAATGAAAACAATCCATTCGAATAACGTTAATATCTTAGTGCACCAACTGCTGCTGTGATATAAAATGAAAGAGTTCTGGAGTAGATCATAGGCTGAAAGGTCAACGGGTTAATAATAATAATCAATTGGAAATCAAAGTAACCTTAGTATTACTATAAAAAAAATTCACAGATTAACAATGACAAAAATCACATCTGAGCGAATTTTTGTAATATTTAAATTGGGTAATTCATATATATGAATCTTTATGGATGAAGTTCCAATTGAAGTTTTTCCATCCGAAGAGGGGGATCTATGTGTATGCTTAGTCCAGCACGATAAAAGGGACCACAATGGTCCCTTTTTACATTAGATTAATTTACAAATGGGAGTAAGAGCTTTTGGCCAGACGATCATTTGTTTATAGGGTAATCTGCTTTCTTCCCAGCCTTTCTGTCCCTTATGTATTTTAATCTGAAATTGGTAAATGAGCTGATCAAGCTCCTCGCTGCAGCGAATCGTTTCTTCACTTGTAAAGCCGTTTATTGTCGCACTTTCAATCATGCACTGTCTTTTCCTTTGGATTTCTTCCAGCAGTTTGTTTCCATTCTGATACAATATTTATCCTCCTAATCCTACCCCTTAGCTTTCCGGTCCGGTTTTTCTTCCGGTCTATCTACATTTTTTTGTATACTGAAGAATTATTACAGCAATTTCTATAGTTGTAAATAGATTCGCAAAATTAGACAAAATATTTTTTATATTTACTTGGATTCGACATAATCCTATCCAGACTATGATCATTTTCGACAAATTTTTCTCGATTCTAAAATGTTAGTCGACTGGATCAACTGCAGCATTTATTTTAAAATTAAAATAGCTCCCACCGCAAATTGCGGGGGAGCTGTTTGATTTTATGAATTAATCTCCTGTGTTTCATAGATCGGCACCCAGCCTTCAGTAGTTACAAATATCCGCACTGCGACTACTTTTCTGTCGTCTTGCAGCGTAAAGTAATGACGGATATTTTCAGGCACCGAAATCAGGTCGCCCGGGTTAAGGAAAACCTCAAAAAATTCGCCGTCTTTTCCCTGGATGATAAATACTCCGTGTCCGCTGACAATAAAACGGACTTCATCATCTGTGTGGTGGTGCTCCTGCTGGAAGTTTTGCAGAAGCTGGTCAAGATTCGGCGTGTTTTCAGAAAGAGAAATGACATCATGTGCTTTATAGCCCCTGCGAGCTGAAATATCGCTGATTTCATCCTTGAAAACTGCTAATATTGCATCTTTCTCTTCGTCAGACAATAGGAATTTTTCCTGGAGGTGAGCTGGAAGCTTGTTGATGTCCCAATTCTCATAAATGACTTCCTGGCTTTCCAGAAAGGCTGCTACTTCTTCTTGATTCACTAATTTTTCACCAGTTTTTTGAAATACAATATGTGCCATACTACTTCTCTCCTTTTCTATTAAACTGCTTTAATTAGCTCGGGTTTATGCTCCAGTAGACGAAGCGTGTAGCGAAACAAAAACTCTGAGGCTTCCAGAAGCTTTTTCGCCTCAAAAGCACTTTCACCCCAGACGGTAACGCCATGATTGCGAATCAAAACTGCGCCTTTTTGCGCATAAACATGCCCGGCAAATTCCCGGGCCAGAGCAGGAATATCGGCGTGATTAGGAATGATTGGAATCGTAAGCACTGCATCCTCATCCCATAAATTGAAGGCTTTGATTAATTCCTGGCCTTTAAATGTGACTTCTCCCCTGTCCCCGAATAGTTCTGAAATGACATTATTATCAACTGTATGGACATGGAGGCTGCAGCAAGCATTCGTGCGCTTGTAAATTTCCGAATGGAGCAATGTCTCCGCCGATGGTTTTAAATGGGTAGCTTCAGCAGGTCTCCCGTTTGCATCAACAAGCAGAAAATCTTCACTCGTGCGTTTCCGTTTATCTTTACCGCTCGCGGTTACAAGAAAAGTCAACGGATCCGCGCCTACTTTAATGGCCAGGTTTCCGCTTGTCCCCATAAACCAATCACGTTGTGCAAGTTCATCTTTGACGTCGGCGAGCTCCTGCCACCTTTCCTGAAGAAGACTCATGCTCTCACCCCTATCTTCTCTCTTATAGAATCGATGCAATCAAAGAAAGTATTAAATGGTTTGTAAGGAAGCCCGAGCTCTTCACATTTCCTGGCAAGTAAGTCCCTTGCAAGAATAAAATCAGCTTGCTTGGCTGCCTCGACATCTGTGATCGAATCACCAATGACAATCTTATCGAGATTTTCTCCATCCAGGCTGCGGATGACAGAAGGTTTGCAGCAGCCGCAGCCGTTGGAGCAGTGACTGTCACAGCTGTGAGGCCACAGTATCTTTATTCTTTCAGCGCTGAAATCAGATCCGTTACAATATAAGCCTGTAATTGGTCCAGTCCCCTCCAGAATCGGCTCTACAAAAAAGTCGATTCCGCCACTGACAATATAAAGCGGGATATCTTTGTCAGCCAAAAAGGCGGCAAACTCCTTAAATCCAGCCCTGATTACTGCATGTTCAACCGCAAATTCAATAATCTCCTCCTTTAGAGAGCTGGGGAGGAGCGAGAATAGCTTTCCCACACCTTCCTTGATCGAAATTTGCCCGGAAAGAATCTGCTCCTTCAGCTGTTCCGACTCGGAAGGCGCAAATTTCTGCATGATCGCAATAATATTGTCCTGCTCGGTGATCGTCCCGTCAAAATCGCAAAATACAGCAAGCTTTTTCATTATGCAGTCACCTCTTGATGGCCCCATAGTTCGATCGCTGCCCGCAACTCATCATGCTGTTTTGCTTTATCCAGCAAAGATTGCCCATTTAAAACCGCTTCGATCGCTTGCCTGAATGCAAGGCCGCCCCCTTTTGCGCCATCCGGATGACCGTGAATACCGCCGCCTGCGTTTATTACGCTGTTATTTCCAAAGTCTCTGTACAATAATGGCACGAGGCCTGGATGAATTCCTGCCGACGGCACTGGAAACACTGGTTTAAACGCATCTTCTGTTGTCAAAGCCTCTGCGATTGACAAAACCTGTTCTTTTTCAAGGGCAACCGAGCCGTATGGAGACGGAAACAAAGATAAATCCGCTCCTGCATATCGCAATAATTTTCCTAATAACAACGAATAAGACAGTCCATATACCGATGATGAAGCGAGTGCACCACTGACAGCCGGATGGGCCATAATCGGCAAGGCAATGCTGTCGTCCTCCCGCAATTCCTGAAGGATATCGAGTCCGTAAGCAAAAACATTGAACAATAATAGATCCGCCCCAAGCTCGGCTGCCTTTTTCGCCTTATCCCTGAGAGCCGATGAGCGGCCAGTCAGGTTCACCGCATATAAGGTCCGCTGTCCTGACTGCTCATAGATTTCCGTTAACACCTTTTTCCCTTCGGAAATTCTCGCTGCAAACGGAGCCAGATCGTTCTCGAACAAAATTTCGTCATCCTTGACAATATCGACTCCACCCAGAGCTTGTTCTTTCAGCTGCGCAAGCAAGTACGGCAAGTCCCTGCCGATTACGCCTTTATAAATACTCATTAGCAACGGCCGGTTATAAACATTTACTTTTTCACGAATTCCCTCAATTCCAAAACGGGGACCGGGAAAAAGGGCTTTCAAGGAATCACTAAACTGCAAGTCTATTAATTTTATTTTTCCATCCAGTGATAACTTCCCAAAAACGGTTGTTAAGATCGCCGGTAAATCCGCTGAAAAATTTACAGCAGGGTAGGCAATTTTAATCAGTGCCTTTGTTTCCTCTTTGCTGCTTTCTTCCGAAAGACCTTCGACAGAGACAACACGCCCTTTGTGCTTTTTCAATTGTTTTTGCTCTAAGTAGGGCAGAGTTGTCCATGACCCTATCGTCAAGCCGAGGGCAATTTCCTCTGCTTTCTTCTCGGGATTATGTTTAGCATCATAGACTGAATATGTAGCAATTATTTCACTCATGCCGATCATCCTTTCCTTAAACGCGAGGGCCAACTTTTTCATTTTGGCCACAAAAAAACCTCTTCAGAAAGAAGAGGTTAGCATCTCAAACTAACATCTCCTTATCTTTCAGCGAATGCTGCAAGAATTAGCACCGTGCCTGGAATAATCCAAGTCGGTTGCCGGGCTTCATCGGGCTCGTCCCTCCGCCTGCTCTTGATAAGAAAACGATTTTCATATAATCATGTTCATGATAGTTCAAATTAATTTGGATTATCGCAGGAAATTTCCCAGTTGTCAATCCCCTTTATCAAATATTTCTAAAGATTCGATTCTTCTGACTGCTTCCTGCAATCGTTCTTCCGAGGTTAATAGCCCTGCTCTGACATAGCCTTCACCCCATTGCCCAAATCCTATTCCCGGTGCGACCACAATATGGGCATTTTCGAGCAAATAGTCGGAAAATTGCTGGGATGTAAACGCAGGCGGTACTTTTAGCCAGGCGAAGAATGAACCTTTTGGCGCTGCAACCTCCCAGCCTATCGATTGCAGCCCGTTAATAAACGTGTTTCGCCGCGATTCATATAATTGGTTCAGTTCCTCTACACATTCCTGCGATTCCAGTAAAGCTGCTGCCGCCGCTTCCTGTACTGCTCCAAAAAGGCTGACATAAAGGTGGTCCTGAAGCAAATTGATCGCACTGATTACGCTTTTATTACCAATAGCGAAACCAACTCTCCAGCCGGCCATGTTATACGTCTTCGATAAAGTGTAAATTTCAATGCCGACTTCCTTGGCGCCTTCCGCCTGCAAAAAGCTGATTGGTTTTTGCTGATCAAAACCGATTGCTCCATATGCGAAATCATGGACAACGCAAATGTCATGCTGTTTCGCAAGCGTTACGGTCTCTGCAAAGAACGGAAGGGTCGCAGTTGCTCCGGTCGGATTGTTCGGGTAATTCAGGAACATTAACTTTGCTTTTGCTAATGCGTCCGCGCTTAAATCATGATAATCAGGGAGAAAACCGTTCTGCTCAAGCAATGGCATATACAACATTTCCGCTCTCGCCAATGCTACCCCAGACCAGTAATCCGGATAACCCGGATCAGGAACTAGCACAGTATCCCCCGGATTTAATAAACATTGCGGAATTTCAACCAAACCTGCTTTTCCGCCGAACAATACGGCCACTTCTGTATCCGGGTCCAACTCGACCTCATACTCCCGCTTATAGAACTCAGCTGCCGCTTCCTTCAAGTAGCGAAATCCTTGAAAGGGTGAATATTTATGATTGACCGGGTTTTCAGCCGCGGCCTGCAATGCTTTGACAATATGTCCTGGTGTTGGCTGGTCCGGGTTGCCCTGGCCCAGATTAATCACATCATGGCCCTGTTCAATGTATATTCCTGCCTTTTTGACGAGTGAGGCAAAAAACTGCCTCGGCAGGCTATTTAATAAATCTGACTGGGAAAAACGTGTCACTTTAGCACCCGCTTTATAAAAAATGAATTTGAAATTCTAGTCACAAATGATATAACGTTAATAACAGCTTGTAAAGCGAAATTTTTTAGTTTTTTGAATGGGGTGACAATTTTGAAACTATCAATAGCTTGTATTCAAATGGACATTGCTTTTGGCAATCCAGACCAAAACTACCAATCTGCGAAACAGCTGATTGCCGATGCAGCAGAACTAAAACCCGATATTATCGTCCTTCCTGAACTTTGGACGACCGGGTACGATCTGAGTCGGCTCGATGTAATTGGCGATCAGGACGCCAACAAAACAAAGTCCTTCTTGAAGAATGCAGCACTGCAACACGGTACCGCTTTTGTCGGCGGGTCTGTTGCGAAGAAAACGGCTGAGGGGATTTTTAATACGCTCATCATTGTCGATAAGCATGGAGAGGCAGTCCATGAATACAGCAAACTGCATCTTTTTCAGCTTATGGACGAACATCTGTATTTATCGGCGGGCAATTCGAAGGGCCTGTTCACGCTGGAAAACAGGCTCCTGTCCGGTATGATTTGCTACGATATCCGCTTTCCGGAATGGATTCGCGCCCATACGGCACAAGGAGCGGAAGCTTTGTTTGTCGTCGCTGAATGGCCGCTTGCCCGCCTCGCCCACTGGAGAGCCTTGTTGATATCACGGGCAATCGAGAACCAATGCTATGTCATTGCCTGCAACCGGGCAGGATCCGATCCGAAAAATGCTTTTGCCGGACATTCAATGATTATTGATCCGTGGGGGGAAATCATTGCGGAAGCCGGCGAAGACCAGGAAATATTGCATGCTGAAATTGACCTGGATGAAGTACGTCGAGTAAGAGAAATCATCCCGATTTTCTCAGACAGAAAACCGGAATTCTATAATTAAGTGCAGATTTTTGCCGGCAAAAATTTTTAAAAAAAAATGATTGACATATCACTTTTTGCATTGATATGATGATCAACAAGTGAAGAACAATTATGATTTTAAAATAGTACTCTCTTATCAAGAGCAGGCTGAGGGATTTGGCCCGATGAAGCCCAGCAACCGACCGTAATGCCATTGTGAAATGGGGCGCTAAAATGCGCCGGGGATTGATAATCTCCTAAGGCACGGTGCTAATTCCAACAGAAGGATTTTCTTCTGGCAGATAAGAGGCGTGAAGAATATAACCTTCAAGCCTCTTTCACATTGAGAAAGAGGCTTTTTCATTTGCTGAAAAGCCTCCACACTAAGGAGGAATAAACGATGGTCTTATTACAAAATACAACATACGAACCTTTAACCGAAAGCTCAGCCGCCGCCTTAGCGATTAGATTGCGGTTATTTCCTGAAGGTTCTGTTTTAACCGTATCAGAGATTGGCGATGGCAACCTGAATCTTGTCTTTAGGATTTCAGATCACGAATCCGGTCAAAGTGTGATCATCAAACAAGCATTGCCCTATGCGAAAGTCGTTGGTGAAAGCTGGCCGTTAACGTTAAAAAGAGCGACAATCGAAGCAAATGCATTGTCTGTTTTTAAAAAACTGGCACCAAATTATGTTCCTGAAGTCTTTTTTAGCGATGAGATCTTTGCCATTACTGTCATGGAGGATTTATCACATTTAACAATTGCGAGAACCGGATTAATCCAGGGCGAGGATTTCCCACTTCTCCCCAAGCATATCGGTGAGTATCTCGCTAAAACGCTGTTCTTTACTTCTGATTATGGCTTAAAGCCTGCAGAGAAAAAGGAGCTAGTTGGCAAATTTATTAACCCGGAGCTGTGTAAAATCACGGAAGACCTGATTTTTACCGATCCATTCTTTGATGCGCCAACCAATGACTTTGAAGAAGGTCTGAGGAAAGATGCCGAGAAGCTCTGGGCAGATGAAGAATTAAAGTTAGAGGCAGCCCTTCTCAAAAAGAGCTTTTTAACCGAAACAGAGTCATTGCTGCATGGCGATTTGCATACTGGAAGCATTTTTGCAAATAACGATGAAACAAAAGTCATCGACCCTGAATTTGCGTTTTATGGGCCGGCTGGCTTTGACCTTGGCCAAGTCGTGGCGAATTTGCTATTTCAACAGATTGCCAATCCCGAAAAACAGCGGAAAACATCTTCCCAGATAAGAGTGTTTTGGAAGACTTTTTCGCAGGAGTATTCAAAACTATGGAAAGAACAGAATACAGATCCGCTTTCTTCAAACGATCGCTTTCTCGCTTATTTACTTGAAAAATATCTTCAGGATGCTGCCGGATTTGCCGGTTGTGAGCTGATCCGACGGACGGTTGGACTGTCACATGTTGCCGACTTGGATGGCATACAAGATAAAGTCAAAAGGCTTGATGCAAAGCGGACAGCCCTTCAGCTTGGCAGTAAGTTGATTAAAAATCATCGCACTATTAAATCGATTGAAGACCTGATTGGTTAAACTCATCCAGCCGCTGAATGCAGTTCTGCGGCTGGAAATTTACGCTTAACCGTCGATTTTTACCCACATCTCTTCTGGATTCACTTCATATATTCCATTATCCCGGTACATATAATGATTGATAATAAACTCACGGCGGATCGTTGCATAATCTTCGTGAAATTTTTTTATATACTCATTTAGTTCCTTTTCCGCATATTTTTTTCCTGTTGTTAAACCCCGGATCATATATTCGAATACGATTAATTTCTTCTTCCTTTGGGCCGGAATGTTTTTCAGCTTCCCATCGCGCGTGAAGAAGTTATCAATTACCTTTTGTCTTTCGATATTCGTTTCGGCCATTTCCTTTATTCCCTCCCTGCCCTTCTCAATCTGCTCGACTAAAGCACTTGCATGTTGTTTCAGGACTGATTCATTTAAGTGCTTACTGAACCTTTAAACGAAGCTTTTTCGTGGCGAAGCAGCTTTTCTTTAATATCGGTTCTCGTGCCTGCATAGCCTGTCAGTGTTTTATTTTGGCCGATGACACGGTGGCATGGAATGATAATCGGGAATTTGTTTGCCTTGTTGGCCTGGCCGACTGCCCGCACCGCTTTCGCTTTGCCAATAGTTGATGCAATATCCTGGTAGCTTTTCGTCACCCCGAAAGGAATCGCTTCAAGCTGTTTCCAAACTGCTTGCTGAAAATCTGTGCCTGTTATGTCTAGCGGCAATTGAAAACTGCTTCGCGTTCCGCTAAAATATTCGCCAAGTTGTGTGACGGCAGCAGCCAGGACTGGATTATGCGGATTTTCTGAGAGATCCTCCCCGGTTTCATGTTTATCAAAGTCTTCTTTCCCTATATGTACAGCGCTCAATTTCCCGTTTTCAGCGACGATGAATAACAAACCGATCACGGTCTGCAGTCTAGTATATTGCCTGTTCAAAGTCTCTACCCCGCCTTCTTTAATGGTAAAAAAATATGAAAGATTGTCCCTTTGCCAAGCTGGCTTTCCACTTCAATGCTTCCTTGATGCTCTTCAATGATTTTGTAGCTCACCATTAAACCAAGTCCTGTTCCCCGCTCTTTTGTAGTATAAAACGGTTCGCCAAGCTTTTTCAATTTTTCTTCGGGGATGCCGGGTCCTTCGTCCTGCACATATATATGGATTTTATCGCCTGCGGCCCGCTTAACTGAAACAGTAATATAGCCGCCTTTCGGCATCACTTCAATCGCATTTTTGATAATGTTGATAAACACCTTTTTGAGCTGGTTTGGCTCACAAAAAAGCAGCGGGAGTTTATCTTGATAATATGTTTTAAATTGCACGTTATGCAAGACAGCCTGGGCAGTCAGCAACTCAACCGTTTCCTTAACAATTCTCGTAACATCCGATTCTATAAATTTTACTGCCTGGGGTTTTGCGAGGATCAGAAATTCATTGATTATTGAATCTATTCTTTGTAATTCACTTGTGATCACCTGAAAATACATCTCATGTTCATCCTTCATATTACCCTGAAGCAACTGGATAAACCCTTTTAGCGCTGTCATTGGATTTCTGATTTCATGGGCAATTCCAGCGGCAAGTTCTCCAATAACCGTTAAAGTATCAGATTTTCTGAGCTGTTCTTCCATCTCCAATTTTTCTGTTATATCTTTAAAAACAATTAGATTTAAGCCCGACATCAAGTTGCTTTTTGTTGAAAACTCAATGTGCTTTTTTGTTTCTTTTTTTATCCTAATCTGCACCACACCGTTCAATTGACCTTGTTGCAGAAGGGTATCCATATGTTCCACTTGTTCTTGCCGGCTCAGTCGGCACTCTGTCAGCAATTCCGTCAACGATTTACCGACAATCTCTTGTCTGGAAATCCCGAGCATATTTTGGCCGGTCTGGTTAATATCAATGATCTCAAAATGATTATTCCATAATATAATTCCTTCAAGTGCACCTTCAAAAATCTTCCGGAACTTCAACTCGCTCTCGCGAAGCTCTTTTTCCATACGATGGCGTTCACTGGCGTTGCGAACAATGGTTATATTAGATCCATCAATATGGAGCTTGGACGTAAATTCAAGTAATTTTTTTTGTCCGTTTGGCATTAGAAAACACAACTCATCACGGATGGCACCCGTTTTCTTTAACAAATCCATTGTTTTATGGAAATGATCATCTTTTGAATAAACAAAATCCGTTAGCTTTCTCCCCAGCAAATTCTCCAATGGACATTCAAATATTTTGCATGCAGCCTGATTGGCCCGGGTCACTATTCCACAGCCATTCCAAAATATGATCCCATCAAGCGCTTCTTCAAATAGATCCTGGTATAAATCTTCATTTTTCCTAATTTTCTTTTCGATGATTTGTTTCTCGGTTACATCCCTCATTATACTAATATACTGATCCTGCCCAACAGGGAGTTGGCTTGTATTAATTTCAAAATAAGTTAATTTTTCATCATAGGCAATCGGCAAAATTCCTCTTGCGCTTCCCTTTTCCTCCAATAGCGCCCAAATCTTCACCAGCTTAAATTGATATTTTTTAGGAATTAAAGATTTCAACGGCATTCCGATTAAAAGGTTGCTGTCAATATTAATATGCTTACAGAAAGCAGAATTCCCAGCCGTTATGTTTCCCTCTCTGTTAAATATAATCATTCCATCTGGAGCATGGTTAAACTGTTCTGTCAACAATCGATTTGCGTGTTCGAGGGCAGCAACTTTTTCTTTCAGGAATTGATGTTCTTCGTATGATATTGCTCCATTCACTGTCTTGCCTCCTTGCCAATCTTCAATAGATAAATATTTCGACATTTAACAGGGAAAATCCTGTCTTTTCCATCAAGCATTTGCCATTCGCAAACCTTTTTATCTTAACTTGAACATAAGCATTTCGTTTGCCTGTACACCGTATCGACGAACTAATTTTCTTAAGTAAATGAAGAAAAGCGATGCCGTTATCTGCATCGCTTCTCCTGATTTTTTTACAGTAAAATATTCTCATGCTTTGCTGATAAACGCTGCCAGCGCTTTTCTACTTCTTCTTCAAAGTCTGCCAACAATTGCTTGTTTTCTTCCTTCAATAAATGCTTCGTTTTCCCCATTAATTTTAACCATTCTGACAGAGGAATGCGTTTATTTTTCTTGTCAGGGTCGTAAGTAATAGCCGTGATTCCCTGTTCGACTTCATATAGTGGAAAGAAACAGGAATTAACGGCAGCCTCGACAATTTTTTCGCCAAGGCGGTCATCAGACTTCCAATTTAATGGACAGGTTATTAATATTTTCCCGTAAACTGTGCCAACATTTTGGGCATACCACTGTGCTTTTGCAGCCTTTTTAATCAAGTCCTGCGGAAATGCTTCTGTTCCGGTAAAAACATACGGGATGTTCGCTGCTGCCATAATTTGTGCTGTATCTTTATGATGAAATGCCTTTCCCTTTTGGCTCTTCCCGACATTGGAAGTGCTTGTCATGTGTCCCAGCGGTGTCGAATAAGACATTTGCGAGCCCGTATTCATGTACCCTTCATTATCATACTCAAGTATGATCAGTTTATGGTTTCGCAAAGCAGTTCCAATCGCTGATCCCATCCCGATATCCATTCCTCCGTCACCGGTAATCATCACAAAGGTCGCATCATCCGATACTTTAATTTCTCCCCTTCGCTTCAACTCCAGAAAAGCTTCAACTGTTCCTGACAAGGTGGCAGCGCCGTTTTGGAAAAGGTTGTGGATCATCGTTTGTTTGTGGGAAGTATGTGGATATGCGGTCGTCACCACATAAGCACAACCAGTTTGGAATAAAACGACCACATCTCCCTCAATTCCTTTAAAAAACAGTTCAAGACCTCCGAAAATTCCACAGCCGGGACATGCCCCGTGCCCGGAAGCAAGCCGCTTCGGTTTGGCTGTTAACGCTCTTAACGGCGGTATTTTCACTCTCAGTTTATTGGTGGCCTCATCTTTTTTCACTTCAATCAATCCGGATTTATAAGCATCGCTGTGCTGCGGGCTAATAACCGGCTGGAGAATTTTATTCGGATCGCCGGGTACATGCCCGTAGTAATCAAAAGGTTTTTCGGCTTTTCCTTTCTCGATTGCATCGATTGCAAATTTGAAAAACTGTTCGGCATCATCCGGATAAAAATCCTTTCCGCCAAGGCCAAAAACTCTGCTTAACACAATCGTACTGTTATCTTTATCTTCCTGCAGAGCCGACTTAACCTCATGAGTCAGATTAGGACCATTTGCACCATAGGAATCTGCTCTTTCGCCAACAAGCAGAGCTTTTACTCCTTTCAATGCGTGGCGGATTTCTTCTGCAGGAAAAGGGCGAATGATATTGGGGCTGATCACTCCTGCTTTGATTCCTTGCTTGCGAAGCCTGTCAACCGTATCCTTCGCCGATTCAGCAGCTGAATTCAGCAAAAATAGCGCTACCTCTGCATCTTCCATTTCGTATAAATCGAGAACAGAATATTTTCTGCCGGACAATTGGGCATACTCAGCTGCTACTTCTTCATAAACTGCTCCAGCCCGGTACATCGCTTCTGACTGCTGGAAATGGTTATTGAGCAGATCATCGCCGTTCATATGGGCACCGATTGTAACCGGTTTTTTCGGATCCCTTGCAAAATGATAGCTGTCAGGGCACTCCCCGACAAACTGCTGGACTGCTTTCCGATCCTTAAAGTATTTGACCTTCCTTTTTTGGTGGGATGTAAAAAATCCATCATAGGCCACGATGACAGGAAGGCGGACTTCTGAATGTTCAGCAATTTTCAAAGCCATGATGTTCATATCATAGACCGCCTGGGGTGTTCTTGCTGTAAGAATGACCCAGCCTGTATTTAAAGCGAAGTACAAATCGGAATGGTCGCCGCGAATATCAAGCGGCCCGCTTATTGAGCGCGTCACCAAGTTCATGACCATTGGGAAACGGGTCCCCGATTGGACTGGCAGCTGCTCAAGCATATACATGAATCCGTTCGCACTCGTCGCATTAAAGACGCGGGCTCCCGTTACAGCTGCACCATAGCAAATACCTGCCGAGCCATGTTCACCGTCGGCAGCGATTAATTGGATATCGTGCTCACCGCGGGCTTTCATTTGATCTAAATATTGGGCTACCTCTGTCGAAGGTGTAATCGGAAAATAACCCATGATATGATAGTTAATTTGCGCCGCTGCCATTGCTGCCATTTCATTGCCGGATTCAAACGTAGTTAGCTGCTCTGCCGTTCCGTTCTGTTTTAAGTTTTGTTCCATGATGGCCATTAGACGATTCCTCCATTCACATAAGGAAAGTTTTGTTTAACGCGGTTTATTTGAGCGTATTGGGCCGTCTCACGCAGCTCGCTTAATGCCGTTGTTGGACATGCCTCCACACATTTCAGGCAGCCTTTGCAATATTGATAGTCAATACCCGTTAAAATCATTTGCGGCCTGCCCCGCTTGTCAGTCTCAGACGACCAGACAAAGCAAAAATCAGGACAAACAGTATCACAGGCTGCGCAATTTATGCATTCCTCTCGTACAAACTTCGGAAGAAATCCCTGCCGTGAGCCGCTTAAATCCTTCACAATGCTATTGGCTTGGGCAGTAACAATCCCGCCCATTTCCTGAGTTTGATATCCCAATAAAGGAGCAGCCCTTGAGAAAGCTTTCGATTCGGCATTGGCCGGCGCTGGAATCGTTTTGAATTGAACTTCTTCATAGCCTCTGTTAAAAGTACGGATATTTGGCTCAACAAGCTGCGGGTATTTTTTTTCAAACGTTTTGCGTATCACATTTCGCATCGCATTTGCGTCGAGAAAATCACAAATTTTGAATAAGGCTCCGAGCATTGCCGTGTTTACTTTTGTTTTTTCTTCAACCGCAATCCTGAGCGCATCGACAATCGCCAATGTACCGTGTTCAAGCTGAAGATCTTCCTTTATTTCCTCGAATGACCGTACCGAGTTGACTAAAACAATCCCTTCCGGCCCTAAACCGCTGACAACATCGACGGTTTTGTAGAGCGCTTCATGGAAGACGCCAATCACATGTGGCTGTTCAATCGGGCTGTGATCGCGAATTTCAACATGCGGTTCACAGAAGCGGATAAAGCTTTTCACAGGCGATCCTTTCTTCTCTGAGCCATACGAAGAAAAGTTTGCCCCATTTAGCCCGAGGCCCAGCACTCCTGCTTCGGCCAACATTTTTCCGGCAAGATTTGCCCCCAGACCGCCAATCGATTCAAGCCTGATTTCAAAAAAACCCAGTTCATTTTGTTTCGGTAATGTAGCCATGTTTCCCCTCCCCATTCTTTCAAAAGATCTTGATTGTGAATTTTACACTGCTCTTTTGTCATTTTAATGGACTTTTCAGCTTATCGCTGTGACAAATATCAAACATCTTCATATTTTTTATGAAACAGATTTTTTAAAAACGAAATAAATCCAACTCTGTTAATTATGTAAGCGTAATCTCCAGTTGTATAACAGACTTAATATTGTATTAATACAGAAACTACTTAGAAAGATCCATAAATTAACACGCTTTTTTTAGTTTGATTTATAGTAAGGTGGGTAAATAAATTTAGATGCTTTCGGGGGGTCAAAAATTCGGGAGGATCTTATGAATAAACGAAATTATTATTTTGACAACGCGAAATTTATCTTAATCTTTTTCGTCGTTTTCGGGCATTTGCTTCAATCATTCATTGCAGATAACGAAACCATTTATGCGTTATATAAAGCAATCTACACTTTCCATATGCCGGCATTTATTTTGGTTTCCGGTTTTTTTGCAAAAGGCTTCTATCAAAAAGGTTATTTGCGGAAAATCACTAAAAAATTAATTTTGCCCTATTTAATTTTCCAGTTGATTTATTCAGTCTATTACTACTATTTATATGGCCAGTCGCATTTAACCGTTGATCCACTTGATCCGCACTGGTCTTTATGGTTTTTGGTCAGCCTGTTTTTCTGGAATATTATGCTGCTTGGTTTTTCGAAAGTGAAAGCAGCAGCAGCGATTTCAGTTTCCCTGGCAATTGCGCTTGCAATCGGCTATATCGATTTCATTTCCAACTATTTAAGCCTGTCGAGAACGTTTGTGTTTTTTCCGCTTTTTTTACTCGGCTACTATTTAAAGAAAGAGCATCTTTCATCTCTTTTTAATGTGAAGATGAGAAGTGTTGCAGCTCTTTCCTTTGTGATTGTGTTTGTCTGGTTTTATTTAAATCCGGACATTAACTATCAGTGGCTCCTCGGCTCAAAGCCTTACGGGGAAATGGGGGCTGCTTCCCTTGCTGCGATGGGGAAAAGGTTTGGGTTTTATTTGTTAAGTTTGGTAATGGTTTTCAGCTTTTTAGCTTTCGTGCCAAGGAAGCAATACTTTTTTACAAATCTAGGCAAAAATACATTATACGTTTATTTGCTGCATGGTTTTTTTGTCAAAACGTTCAGAGAAAGTTCCGTACAAGATTACTTTACAGAACCGGAAAGTTATTTGCTGCTAGCTGCAGTTTCGTTACTGCTTACTTTGTTACTATCAAGTAAAATAGCCACATCCTTTGCCCAGCCTTTCATTGAATTAAGGCTTTCCAGCCTGAAGAGGCTGTCGGTTAGATTTTTTTCCGCGTTGAGATTTTACAAAAAAAAGCTTCAGAACGGATAAGCCGCCTGCAAAAAATTGCAGGCGGCTTGTTTTTACAAATCATCAATCACAATATAAGCTGCTTTAACAGGGCCATGCACGCCGACTACTAGATTCATTTCAATATCGGCGGAATTGCTTGGACCAGTAATAAAGTTCACGCATGACGGAATCAGTTCCCTGTTCGCCACTTTTTCGCGCATCTTTCGCGCTGCTTGAGTCATCCGCGGCACGAGGCTGCTTTTTGGGATAAGAATCACCGAGCACGTTGGCAAAAAGCTTACTGTCCTCCCTTTATCTTTGCTGCTGAACAATACAGCCGTGCCGGATTCTGCGAGGGTTATATCGCTGATTGTTAAACCGATATTGGCTTTTTCGGCAAATTGAATATTTTGCGCACCGATTTCCGAATCCCATATATGGACCGGGACACCTTCTGAAGGCCATTCCGCCTCTAGTAAAGATGACACACCATATTCATTAAAGCGCTCGTCCTTCCAGGCGATGATCGGTCCGCCGCCATAATTTGAAACAATATCTTTCAGCGTTTCTTGTAACCTATCTGAGTTCGTCACAACCAGATCGGTATGAATAACCATGCATTGCGTTTTAAGGGCCTCAAGCAGCTCATCTGCGTTGGCTTCTTTTAAAACGGCGTCCTGGGGCTGCCATGACCATTTCGGCCTGGCCACTTCTTTCGTATTTGGTGCCCGACCGTGCCGCTCGGCAACTGCAGCGAGAAATGAATCGCGGTTATGAATCAATCCCTTCATCAATGGTTCCCCCCTTTGTCACGATTTTTAAACCAGTCACGGAACCGCTCCTTGTTAGGTGCCGGAAATTCACGGGCCTCTGTCCATGCTTTTAAAGGGCCCGGTCCTTTTGAAATTTTATCTCCTGCTGTAAAAGGATTCATGGCAACAGGAGCCATTTTCGAGCCGATTTTATACAAGGAAGGCGACGCTGCCCCAAGGCCGAATGCTTTCATGGCAAGCTTCTCAGAAATTGGTGCGCGCCCTTCCCGCTCCACAATGATCTGGCGGTGTTTGTGAAGCAGCTCATGCAGCGGAATTTTCACCGGGCAGGCGTCCGTACAAGCGGCGCATAGCGTGGATGCATATGGGAGCTCTTTGTATTCGTCATAGCCGCCAAGCAGCGGTGACAATACAGCACCGATCGGCCCCGAGTAAATTGAGCCATACGAATGACCGCCGACATGACGGTAGACCGGGCAGGCGTTCACACAAGCTGCACAGCGAATGCATTGCAGCACGGATTGGAACTCACCGCCCAAAATTTTTGATCTGCCATTATCGACAATGACGAGGTGAAATTCTTCAGGACCGTCAACGTCCAATTCTTCTTTTGGACCAGTGAGAACCGTGATATAGCTTGTCAACTTTTGTCCGACAGCACTTCTTGTCAGCAAGCTGACAAGCACTTCCATTTCTTCAAATGTAGGAACGAGCCGTTCCATTCCCATTACCGTGATTTGTGTTTTCGGAAGTGCCGTTACAAGGTCAGCGTTGCCTTCATTGGTGACAAGGCTGATTGAACCTGTTTCGGCAACGGCAAAATTACAGCCTGTTATCCCTAAATCGGCACTTAAGTATTCCTGGCGCAGCATTTCTCTGGCGTGCAGGGCAAGCTCTTCAGGTTTTTCCGTATTTTTATAGTTTAGCTTTTCTGCAAAAACATCCCTGATCTGCTCCTTATTCTTATGTAGTGCAGGCGTGACGATATGGGAAGGAGGATCGTGATCGTCGATCTGGAGAATATACTCGCCAAGATCCGTTTCGATGACCTGGCAGCCTGCATCCTCAAGACAGGCGTTTAAACTGATTTCTTCAGTTACCATCGATTTCGATTTAACAACTTTCCTTGCCTTTTTTTCAATAACAACATCTTTAATATATTGGTTTGCTTCTTCCGCAGTCCGGGCGAAAAAGACATGTCCGCCCCTTTTTGCGACATTTTCACTCAATTCATATAAATAATAATCTAAATTTTCAAGAACATGCTGGCGAATTTCTTCACCGAGTGACCGCCACTCCTGCCAATTTCCGAGCTCCTCTGCTGCTGCAAGCCGCCTTGTCTGAAACCGTTCCTGGGCAGCTGCCACCGCGCCGCGCATGAACGAATTATTTATTCCTGTTTCGACGCGCTCTTTAAATTTATCTGTACCGATTTTCATTGCCATTTTCTTTACCCCTCCATTCGAAGCTAATCTCAGGTCAGATTCTCTTAAAATCTTCTATCTGCTGTTCAGTACTTCGGCAATATGCAGAACCTTGACCGGTACCCCTTTTCTGTCAATCCGTCCCCCGATATTCATTAAACAGCCAGCATCTGCACCAATTAAGTATTCTGCTCCAGTTTCTTCAACATGGCATACTTTTTCATCTACCATCTGCTCAGAAATTTGCGCCATTTTCACGGAAAACGTTCCGCCGAACCCGCAACAGTTTTCCTTGCCTGGCAGCTCCGTAAATTCCAACCCTTCCACATTTTTTAATAGTTTGATAGGGGCCTCTTTTACGCCCAACAGTCTTGTCATATGACAGGAGGTATGGAAGGTTCCTTTCCCGCTTAGCCGTGCCCCGACATTCTCCACCTGCAAAACATCAACGATAAATTCCGTCAATTCATACGTTTTATCAGAAAGCGCCTGTGCTTTTGGCCCCCAAACTGGATCATCTTTAAAGATATGCGGATATTCCTTAAACATCGCAGCGCATGATCCTGAAGGCGAAACAACATATTCTGCATCCTGAAACGATGCGATCATTCGTTTCATCGCTTCCTTTGATTCCTTCACATAGCCGCTATTATAGGCAGGCTGGCCGCAGCACACTTGAGATTCGGGAAAATCAATCTTACAGCCAAGCCGTTCCAACACTTCTACTGTCGCTTTCCCGACATCGCCCTGAAACATATCAACCAGGCAAGTAGCAAATAGGGTAACCTTCATTCTTCCATCTCCTCATATAGTAAACTTCCATTCTACTCTCATTCTTTTAATGAACTAATCAGCCGGTCATCTGATGACTAGCTTGAAATAAACTATTAATCGTATAGTACTACAAAACGAAATAATCATGAAAGGGTTTTATTTAATGATTTTTAAAAAACTGCAAATAATCAGAAAAAACGAGACCGATTAATAAATGTATAGTGTGTTGGGCCATTAATTTTTTCCCTTATGTAATTTTTTTTAGGCGATGAAAAACTTCGTTGCATTAGATCACGTCATCCCTTTCCATCGTGCCGGTTTCTTGCCAGTATTTGCTCAGAATCGTTTCGACATTGTTTAAATGGGCTAGAATCGTACTCCTTGCTGCTTCCTCCTCCTGGTTTTTAACTGCTTCGAAGATAGCGAGGTGCTCATTGTACAGCAGTTCAGTGGTCGTTTGCCTGGAAAAGAGCCAGAGCCTGCGTGTTTCTTTCATCGTTTCCACCATCAAACCGGAAACATGACTCATCAGGCTTGCCAATAGCGGATTTTGTGAAGCTGCCGCCAGTGCAAGGTGAAATTCGAGGTCGGCTTTTTCACCTAACTCTTCGTTGCCATGGGCTTGTTTCATTTCGTCCAGTGCATGTGATAACGCAGCCAGATCTTCATTCGTTCTTTGAACAGCGGCTGCGGCTGCGGCCCCGGCTTCCAATATCTTTCGCACTCCCAACAAGTGGGCAACATCTTTTTTGTTCATCAAAATCGCTGTAGATAGCGGAAAGTTTATTTGAGCCGCCTCGAATTCTTTTACATAAGTTCCTTCCCCCTGCCTCATTTCAACAAGACCAATCGCCCTTAAGGCCGATAAAGCTTCACGGATTGCCGAACGTCCGACTTGGAAATTTTCTGACAGTTGTTGAACAGAATCAAGTCTGTCTCCCGGTTTTAATTGTCCCTGGCGAATCATTTCATGAATTGCTTCAGCCACTTCTTCATAAATCTTCTTCGGCTTTATTTTCTTGTAATTAATATTGCTCATTTTCCCTTGTCCCCGTTTCACCGTTTCCTTTTAACTTTTATTATACATTTATGTCTCTATTGTGACATTCTTAAACAAAAAAAATACGAATCTATTAATCAAATTTTAAAATTCAAAAAAATGAAAAAACATATTGTTTTTTTATAGATTCAACTCTATAATTTGTCTCAATAGGTTTCGCTTTCTGGTCATCAGATGACCTAATCACTTGCTAACCGTATTATTGAAAGCGATTTCTTCAAGGAAATTTTTATGGGAGAATTAATTGTTAAAGACTGAAAATGATCAACATGGGGGTAATGCTATGACATTTGTACAAAATTTCACACCGGTAAGGGATAGTCTCGCCCTTTCCGCCGTAGTCGCTTTAATTCCAATCGTCTATTTCTTTTGGGCGCTTGCCATTAAACGTATGAAGGGGTATGTGGCTGGGCTGACGACATTGCTCGTTGCGCTGGCAGTGGCGGTCATTGCATTTAAAATGCCGGCCGGAATGGCTTTTATGTCAGCTACACAGGGTGCAGCATATGGGATTCTGCCAATTGGCTGGATCATCATTACATCAGTATTTCTTTATAAATTAACTGTGAAGACTGGACAGTTTGAAATTATCCGCAATTCAGTCCTGTCGATTACGGAAGACAGGCGTTTACAGGCACTTTTGGTAGCGTTCTCATTCGGGGCATTTCTGGAAGGTGCTGCAGGCTTTGGTGCACCAGTAGCGATATCGGCAGCTTTGCTTGTCGGACTTGGATTTAACCCGCTTTATGCCGCCGGGCTGTGTTTAATTGCCAATACAGCGCCTGTTGCATTTGGTGCGATCGGAATTCCAATTATTGCTGTAGAAGGTCCAACAGGAATTCCGGCGATGGAAATTTCAAAGATGGTTGGCAGACAATTACCATTCTTGTCTGTTTTTATACCTTTCTATTTAGTAGTTATTATGGCAGGATTTAAAAAAGCGTTGGAAATTATGCCTGCCATTCTCGTATCCGGCGTTTCTTTTGCTGTTACCCAGTATTTGTCTTCTAACTTTTTAGGACCTGAACTTCCGGATATTTTATCTGCATTGGTGTCATTGTTTGCATTAGCTATTTTCTTAAAGTTTTGGAAACCAAAAACAATTTTCCGATTTTCTGCTGAGCAGGAAATGGCAGCTGCCTCTGCTGTGAAGAAGCCTGTTGATAAGCGGATTTCCTATACAGGAGGACAAATTTTCAAAGCATGGTCTCCTTTCCTTGTACTAACAGCGGTTATTTCATTGTGGGGAATTCCAACGCTGAAGCTGGCGTTAACGGGTCATTATGAGGGTACAAACGCGGTGTTAAAAGCGATAAATTCAATTGGAAACGCTTTAACCTTGATGCCTGAAGTTCCGTTGCTCCATAACCGAATTATAAGTGGAGCAGGATCAGAAATTGCCGCTCTCTACAAACTGGAATTTTTGGGTGCTGCCGGTACAGCGATTCTCATCGCAACGATTATTACTAAATATATAGTGGGGATTGCCTGGAAGGATTGGATCGGAACATTCGGTGAAACGTTAAATGAGCTCAAGTATCCAGTGATTACAATTGGTTCGGTTGTTGGTTTTGCTTATGTCACGAATGCGTCAGGAATGAGCACCACTTTAGGGATGACGCTGGCAAAAACAGGCTTTTTGTTCCCATTCTTCTCGCCATTCCTTGGTTGGCTCGGGGTATTTATAACCGGCTCCGATACGTCGGCGAACCTGCTGTTTGGAAATCTCCAAAAAGTGACCGCAACTTCAGTTGGTATGGATCCTATTCTCGCCGTTGCCGCGAACTCGTCGGGTGGCGTTACCGGGAAGATGATTTCCCCGCAGTCGATCGCAGTTGCATGCGCGGCAGTTGGTCTGGCCGGAAAGGAATCAGATTTATTCCGCTTCACAATCAAGCACAGTCTTTTCCTAGTCATGTTAATTGGAATATTGACGTTCTTGCAAAATGGCATCCTTTCCTGGATGATCCCTTAAATGATTGTAAAACTGTAAATCACAAATGCGAAAGCCCTCCGATTAGGAGGGCTTTTTGCATGCGGGCTGCTATGTTTTTGCTATACCTTTTTTGTGAACAATACTATATAATAAACAGTTGTTTCAACTAAATAGCCTTAACTCTGAAAAGGAGTCTGAAAACCGAGCATGAATATTGTCTGTACAACTTTAAACGCGAAATATATTCACACAAATATTGCGATTCGTTATTTAAAAGCTTACGCCCGTCCTGAGTTTGACGTGCAACTAACTGAATACACGATCAAAGACCCGATTATGAACATTGTTACGGACCTTATTCGCAAAGAGCCTGATCTTATCGGGTTTAGCTGTTATATTTGGAATATAGAAGAAACTATCAAAGTGATCAAAATGATCAAGAAAATCAATCCATCTATCCAGATCGTTGTCGGCGGTCCGGAGGTAACCTATGATGTGCATGAATGGATGAACGAAAACGCTGAATTTGACTTTATTGTCGTTGGCGAAGGGGAAGAAACATTCAAACAATTGTTAACTGAGCTTAACGGCTCTGGGGATTTTTCAAAGGTTCCCGCTCTTGCATACAGGAATGGTGGCAAAACGGTCATCAACCCGCAGCGAAACAAATTAGACCTGCGGGAGCTGCCGTCCCCGTTCCGGTTTGAAGAGGATATTCGCCATTTCTCAAAAAGGGTAACTTATATTGAAACGAGCCGAGGCTGCCCGTTCAGTTGCCAATTTTGCCTTTCTTCAATTGAAGTCGGTGTCCGTTATTTTGACCGTGAAAAAGTCAAAGACGATATCCGTTATTTAATGAAGCATGGAGCGAAAACGATTAAATTTGTTGACCGGACTTTTAATATCAGCCGCAGCTATGCAATGGACATGTTTCAATTCTTAATTGATGAGCATCTGCCTGGGACTGTCTTTCAATTTGAAATTACCGCGGATATCATGCGCCCTGAGGTGATTGATTTTCTAAACCGCGAAGCGCCGCCAGGTTTATTCCGCTTCGAGATAGGTGTCCAGTCAACCAATGACTACACGAACGAGCTCGTCATGAGAAAGCAAAATTTCGAAAAGCTGTCCCGAACTGTCACAATGGTAAAAGATGGCCGGAAAATCGACCAGCATCTCGATTTAATTGCCGGGCTTCCGGAAGAAGATTACGCTACTTTCTCAACTACCTTTAATGATGTGTTCGCCCTCAGACCGGAAGAGCTTCAGCTCGGCTTTTTAAAAATGCTGCGCGGAACCGGTCTGCGATTGCGGGCTGATCAGCATCAATATGTATATATGGACCATTCTCCATATGAAATTTTGGGAAATAATGTCCTGTCCTTTAACGATATTATTCGCATCAAGCAAGTCGAAGATGTACTTGAAAAGTTTTGGAATGACCACCGGATGGACGAGACAATTGAATATCTCGTTTCAAAGGTATTTTCGTCTCCTTTTGAGTTCTTCCAGCAATTCGGTTCGTATTGGGAAGAACAAGGCTGGGAACGGATCGGGCATCAGCTCGAGGATCTTTTTAACAGGCTCAGGCAGTTTTTGCAATATAAAAACTTGAGCCAACTCGAAATTATTGAAGGTTTAATGAAATATGACTATTTATCAAATCACAAATATAAGCCAAGGAAACCGTGGTGGCAGGCTTCATTTGAAAAGGCGGAACGAACCGCCATTTACAAGGAATTGCTGCAAAAGCCCGGCTTGCTTGGAAAGGGCTATCTGGAGCTCAGTCTTCAGGAAAAAGAGCTTTATAAGCATACGATGCTTGAAGAAATCCCATTTAACCTTGAAAAATATTTAATAACCGCCGAGATCGAGCTTGAGCCCAGCATGCTGCTGGTCTACTTTTCAGCAACTGAAGAGAGAGCATCTGTCTTCACCTGTAAAAAAAAGCTTCTAAATGGTTCCAATTAAAACGTCCTGAAGGTCTTGAGTGCTAATATCGGCTCAAGACCTTTTTATTATTAGTTCCTCTTCTTGTTTTCCTTCGTGCTTTTCTTATCATTCATAAAAGGAATTTCGTATATTTTGCTTGCATTTATATCCCCAAATTCGCTTCCGAATTCAACATTGGCTTGTTGTGCTTGTTTATCGCTGCTTTTTTTCATTTACTCCCGCCCTCCTCTGTTTGACCATATATTTTTGCCTGCAATGTAACGAAGAAATCCCTGAACATTCATGCGGATATTTACACGCATTGCTCTACCAGCACTACACTCGGCGTTTTGGATTCGCGATATTCATTCAACCTTGTCAGTCCTATTTTTAGCTTCCGTGGAAAAGATATGTATCATCTTTTACCATAGAAAAAATAAAAAAGAAATCCCGGGTACTCGCCCAGAATTTCTTTATTAACCGAGTAAATTTTCGCAATGTAATAAGCTAAACCTCAATTGTCTAAAATAAACAGGAGTATTCTGTACGGAAACGAATAATACTATATCAATTTTGAATAACTTTCGTTTATCAATTAATGCATTGCTTATGAAATTCATTTAACCAATAATTACTTTTTCCTTTGGAAAATGGTATTTTGCCTTTTTTTCTGTACCGCCAAGTAAAAATAAAGATGAAATTAAGCCAATTCTGCCAATGAACATCAGCGCCATAATAATGCATTTTCCCAGTGTCGATAAATCCGGAGTAATTCCCATTGATAAGCCTGTTGTCCCAAACGCTGAGCAAATTTCGAACAAAATTTCAAGCAGGCTATGGTGCTGTTCGGTAATCGATAAAATAACGAGTGACATTAAACATAGAATCATTGCCAGCATCGTAACGGCCAATGATTTGATAATGTCTTCCTCGAAAATCTCACGTTTGAAAATTTTAATGCTGCGGTTGCCTTTCGCAAAGTGGTAAACAAATAAGATATTCAAGGCAAAGGTGGTCGTTCTTATTCCTCCACCGACGGAGCTTGGCGAAGCACCGATAAACATTAAAAGAGACATAATCAGCAAGGTCGGGACCGCAAATTCACTGACATCCATGGTGGCGAGTCCCCCGCTCCGCGTCGAAGCCGACTGGAAGAAGGCATAAAAGAACGATTTATGCCAGGAGACACCCTCAAAGTAATGTTGGCTTTCAATGATTAAGATCAGCAATGTACCGCCGAACAGTAGAGCTGCAAAAGTGACCGTTGTCAGCTTTGTGAACAGGGAAAACCGGAAGTTGCCCCCATTGTTTTTCGGAAATAAATAGGCCTTCACTTCGATTAAAACAGGAAACCCAATTGCCCCCAATGTAATCAAGATAATGTTGATGATTTGAACAAAATAATCGTCCGCAAATGGCTGTAGCGAAGCGCCGGTAATGTCAAAACCGCCATTTGTTGTCGCGCTGACCGCTGCAAAAAGGCCGTGTAGAAAAGCCTCCCCCCACGTCGGGTAATATTTTAAAAAATATAATCCCAAAACTAAAGTGCCGATCAATTCGATTAAAAGAATAATCGTTAAAATTTCCTTTATTAAGTTAACAACACCTGCCAGGTTGGCTTGATTATGATCGGTCATAATTAATCTGCGTTCCCTCAGCCCTATCTTCTTCCCAAGCAGCAGCCAGAAGAATGTTCCGAGTGTCATCACTCCAATACCACCGAATTGGAGGACAAACATCAACATAAAAATACCGAAAACGCTATACGTTTCCGAAATATCAAAAACGGCAAGCCCTGTTACACTCACCGCGCTGACTGCTGTAAAAACTGTGTCAACAAAGCTGATGGAAACACCCGGCTGAAAGACTGCCGGTATGCTTAACAACAGGACAGAGACGCTGACCGCCAGAAAATAATAGCTGACAATTGCCCGAGCAGGTGTGATTTTGTCAAGTCTTTTTTGTACCTTATTCCACATTTCACGTTTGTCCTTTCGACATTTTCCCAACCCTTATCATAAAGAAAATACCCGAATTTGAAAAGCAATATCAGGACAATAGCATGATTTTCTTATAATCTTTATAATAGTTTTAAGAACACTGGGAGGATATGCTATGTTATTGCCGGGGCTTGCCGAAAAAATTATCATCGAAGTAAGAAAGCTATTAAATGAGGATATCATTGTGGCCAATCCAGATGGAACGATTATTGCAAGCACCGATCCTGTAAGGGTCGGAACGTTTCACGAAGGAGCGTTTTTGGTTTTTAAACGGAAAGCAAAGCGGATCATTACAAAAGAAGATGAAACAAGGTTAACGGGGGTTAAAGCCGGAATCAACCTGCCGATATTTTTCAAAAAAGAAGTCATCGGCATCATTGGCATTACCGGTAATCCCGACAAAGTTTCCCCATTTGGAGAAATTATCCGCAAGATGACCGAGCTGCTAATCAGTGAAAACTACTATGCAGAACAACTGGAAATTCAATCAAGGGCGATGGAAGCATTCGTATTTGACTGGATGCAGATTCACGAATGGGATTCATCCTTTTTGGACCGGGCGAAGCTTTTACATATAGACGTCACGATTCCAAGGAGAGTGCTGCTCGGAGAAATCCGCCTGCCGGAATCGATCAGCCAGCGGGAGCTCGGGCAGTCACTTAAAAGCCTCAACGAAGATATCGCAGACGACATCATCATCAGATGGGGCAATGAACGGATTTTGTGGCTGTCGGCGGAAAGCTCAAACCACTCCTTAAAACAAAAGATTTCTAAGGCGGAGCATTTTTGGAAAAAACAATATGGTGCTTCTATTTTAATTGGTGTCGGCCAGCGGGCAGCTCCCGGCCAGATTCATCACTCGTACCGGCAGGCGCTTAGAGCGTTAAAATCGGCACTGGTGAAGGAAACGGTCGTTTTTGATGAGGATTTAACTTTTGAAATGATCCTGGATGACATAAAAAGCGAGACAAAGTCAGCGTTTTTGCAGCGAACAATAAATCCGCTCCTGGATGAGGAAGAACTTTTGCTAACCCTGAAAGAGTTGTTTCGACAAAACCACTCCTTGAAAAATACTGCTGCGGCCCTGCATATTCATATCAATACGCTGCACTACCGGCTTAAAAAAATCAATGATTTAACCGGGCTTGATCCTTCATCGATTGAGGATTTATTGTCGCTGTTTTTGGCGATCGTGATTTTGGACGAACATACAAAAATATAAAAAAATTCACCATAATATTCAGATATAAATCCATAGCGGGACTTTCCCGCTTTTTTTATACTTAAAATTGAGAATATTGGTTAAACAGCTAAGTAAAATTGAAAGCGTTTTAATGTTTTTTTGGGGGGAGAGAGATCAGTGATTACAACTGAAACAAAAAACCAGCTGCTCGACATTGTCGGATCAGAAAATTACGATGATTCCAAAGCAGGCCGCTTAGTTTATTCTTACGATGCAACGCCCAATTTTCAGTCGATGCCGGATGCTGTCATAAGCCCGCGGAACACAAGCGAAGTTGCCGAGATCGTAAAAATATGCAATTCAGCCCGGATTCCTATCGTACCGCGGGGATCGGGCACAAACCTGTGCGCCGGAACCTGCCCGACAGAAGGAGGAATTGTTCTTCTTTTTAAACATTTAAACAAAATTATCGAGATTGATGAAGAAAACTTGACCGTTACGGTTGAACCGGGAGTTATCACCCTGGATTTAATCAATGCTGTTGAGGCAAAAGGTTTATTTTACCCGCCTGATCCGAGTTCAATGAAAATCTCGACGATCGGCGGAAATATAAACGAAAACTCAGGCGGGCTGCGCGGGTTAAAATACGGTGTCACAAGAGACTACGTGATTGCCCTGGAAATCGTGCTTGCAAATGGGGAAATTATCCGGACCGGAGGAAAATTGGCAAAGGATGTTGCCGGCTATGATTTCACCCGTCTTTTTGTTGGTTCTGAAGGGACGCTTGGCATCATTACGCAAGCGACACTCAAGCTTGTCCCAATGCCGGAAACGAAAAAGACGATGCTGGCACTGTACCAGGATATTGAAGCGGCTGCCAAAACAGTGTCAAAGATTATCGCCAACAAAATTATTCCAACGACGCTTGAATTTCTTGACCAGCCTACACTGGAGGTAGTTGAAGCCCACGCCCAAGTCGGCTTGCCGACTGACGTGAAAGCCGTGCTTCTCATTGAACAGGATGGCCCCGCAGAAGTCGTCGACCGCGATATTTTGCGGATGACCGAAATTTGCAAGCAGGAGCATGCCGTCTCAGTTGAAGTGGCAGAAACAGAGTTTGAGGCTGAGGCGCTTCGCACTGCCCGGCGCGCCGCCCTGTCCGCTTTAGCCCGCCTGAAGCCGACAACGATCCTCGAAGATGCGACTGTTCCGCGTTCCGAAATCGCCAATATGGTTAAGGCCATTAATGACATTGCGTTAAAATATAACGTTAAAATTTGTACATTTGGCCATGCCGGAGACGGCAACCTCCATCCAACCTGCCCGACAGACGCAAGAAACCATGAGGAAATGGAAAGAGTCGAAAAAGCATTTGAAGAAATTTTTATGAAAGCAATCGAACTGGGCGGAACGATTACCGGGGAGCACGGCGTCGGGATGATGAAAGCCCCATATTTGGAGTTGAAGCTTGGCAAAGAAGGGATTTCTGCGATGAAAGCGGTCAAATCCGCACTTGACCCAAATAACATATTAAATCCCGGAAAAGTATTTGCTAAAGACAGCAGGAAGCGTGTGGTGGTAACAAAATGACAACAAGAACTGAACAGGAAGCGATTCAGCAGCAATTCCGGCAACGAATGGATGAAGATGAACTATTAAACTGTATGCGATGCGGGTTCTGCCTGCCATCGTGCCCCACCTACATTGAATCCGGTTATAAGGAATCCCATTCGCCGCGCGGCAGAATTGCCTTGATGAAGGCGGTTGTCGATGGATTAATCGAACCTGATGAGGATGTCGAAAGATCTTTGGATATGTGCCTTGGCTGCCGGGCATGTGAGCCGGTTTGCCCATCGGGTGTCAAATACGGCCATTTGCTTGAAGAAGCCCGGGATATCATCAACCAAAATAAAAAACATTCATTACCGGTTCGGGCGGTCCGAAAGGCAGTCTTTGACGGGCTTTTTCCGCATCAAAACCGGATGAGAACGTTAACGGGCCTGCTTGGATTTTATCAAAGATCAGGATTGCAGAAGGCCGCTCGAAGAACGGGTGTATTAAAACTGCTCCCAGAAAATCTCTCAACGATGGAAAAAGTACTGCCGGACGTTCCGCGCTTAGCGGAAATGAAAAACAGGCCTGAGCATCTGCCGGCTAAAGGCGATACGAAAAGCCGTGTTGCCTTCTTTTCCGGATGCTTAATGGACACGATGTTTTTGGAAACAAATAATGCGACAATGAAGCTTTTGCAGATTGCCGGCTGTGAAATCGTCATTCCAAAGGAACAAGCCTGCTGCGGGGCCCTTCACGGCCACAGTGGTGAAAAGGCGTCTGCCAGGGAGCTTGCAAAAAGAAATATTAAAGCCTTTGAAGACTTAAACGTTGATTATATCATCACAAATGCTGGCGGATGCGGAGCGTTCCTCGTCGATTACGGCCATTTGTTAAAAGACGACCCCGACTGGGAGGAACGGGCCCGCGATTTCTCAATGAAGCTAAAGGATGTGACTGAAATACTTGCTGAATTGGAGTTTCACAAAAAAGTGAAGCTCGAATTGCCACATCAAGTGATTACGTATCAAGACTCCTGTCATTTGCGCAACGTCATGAAAACTGCGTCCGCCCCGCGCAAGCTGATCCAGGCAATTAAAGGGACAGAATACCGGGAAATGAAAGATGCGGATCGCTGCTGTGGATCGGCTGGCATCTATAATATTGTCGAATCAGAAATGTCGATGCAAATACTCGATTATAAAATGAAACAAGCAAAAGAAACGCATGCGGCAACCATTGTCACAGCTAATCCCGGCTGCCTGCTGCAAATGAAGCTCGGGATTGAACGGGAAAACCTGGCAGGACAAGTTCGTGCCGTCCATATAGTCGATCTGCTGCTTGAAGCAGCCGGGGAGACATCTTCCTTACAGTGATTTGTAAATATCGGCGGGCCGGATTTTGGCCCGTCTTTTTTTTATCTTTCATTCCGTGCATTCAAATAAATAGCTAAATCCTTGCTTCCTTCACCGGCTATCTCATCTCTTAAAATCCGGGCAGAAATGATGCTGGAAACCGTTCCGTTTCCCCCATAGCCCATCACAAAGTATGTATTGGGAAACCGTTCATAACGGGCAATGATCGGCAATCCATCATGGGTGTTGCCAAAAAAGCCTGTCCAATAATAATCCGGGTAAACCTTGCCTTTAAGATGCGGAAAAAGCTTGACCAGTTCAGCAACAAGCAAGTCCCGCTTATGATAGAGCATCGTATCACGCTGATCTGATTTTGCTGCTCGTTCATCCAGTCCGCCAATAATAATTCTGTTATCAACCGTCGTTCTCATATACAAATATGGCCTCGCTGTTTCCCAGATTAAAACATGATCTTTCCAGAGATCTTCTTTAACGAGACGGTTTGTTGCAATCGCATATGAGCTGTCGAGCACAGCGTTTTTTTCAGACACTTCTTCCAGTGCCTCGTGGCCTGTTGCCATAATGATATACCTGGCTTTGATCTCCCGATGGTTTGATGTGAACACAGACATATAGCCGTCTTTAAACGTTCGCCCAGTCATTTTTGTATGTTCAAAAATCCGGACACCTTTTGCTTGTGCATATTGGAGCAAGCCATGGGCAAATTTAAAGGTATTAATCTCAGCATCTCCTGTTGTCAAAAGCGCAGCCGGTTTAGAAATCCCGAAGCTGTCTTTCAAATCCGCCGAATTTAAAAACCGAACAGGAAAGTCAAACTTTCGCAAAGTCGCAAATTCTTTTTCCAATCCCGCAACATCTTTTTCAGAGCTGGCAAAATATAAGCTGTCCCGCTGCCTGAAATCCGGATCAAATGGCAGGCTCCGAATAATTGTTTGGCCAAGCTCTGCAAGTGCTTGCCGGCACAATTGGTAATGGCGCGTGCCTTTTCTCTCACCAAACGAATTAATCATTGAAAACAGCGGTTTATCATTTGAAAATTGCAACAAGCCTGTGTTGGCGCTTGAGCACCCTGAAACAACCGTTCTTTTATCTATTACAACAATTTTCAAGTTGGTTTCACTAAAAAAATAAGCACAGCTGGCACCTGATACCCCACTGCCAATAATGAGCACATCGCATTCAATATCCTCTTCCAACGCAGGATATGCAGGAGCAGCAGGAAATGTCATTGGCCAAAAGAACAGCCCCGTTGTCAAGTTCATAACATGACTCCTCTTTCAATTATCCATTAAATATCGTTTTTTACGAAAATTGTTCACCGCTGACTGCCGCTGCTTATTTTCTGCAGCATTTACGGTTTCTAACCATTTTCGAAAAAGATTACCACGCATGTTTGGGAGATTCTGACTCAAACTAAGTTTACAGAGGATTTAAAAGTCCACTGATAAACAGATGAGGAGTTGACTAAAATGGCAGGCAGCCGAAGAAAATTACTTGTACCAGGAGTTGAAGAATATTTAGAGAGTGTCAAATATGAAATTGCCCAGGAATTTGGAATTAATTTAGGTGCACAAACTGTCTCTCGTTCAAACGGATCTGTCGGCGGTGAAATAACAAAAAGACTGGTAGCGCAAGCCCAGTCTGACTTAACCAACCAAAACCGATAGACTAATTTTATATTCATGGATCACCGGCCGTTAACACGGCCGGTATTTATTGCGTGCACCCGTGCCCATTTTATCGGGCAATATCTGTCTGGTTCCTGCGGACTTTTAACAATATAAACCTCAGCGTAAATCCAATCAGCAATCCAACCAATAGAAAAATCATCGGCAAAAAAACCGGGCCGAACAAGATCCCGAACAGCCTTAACCTGGTCGAAAGCATAAGGCCAACAGTGATTGTATAGGCAGCAAATACAAACGGTAAATACGACAGCTGTTCGTCTTCGGGCATAGCTGTTCGGTACGCGTCCCACATGGCAAACATGTATAAACAAGGGTAAAACATCAGCCATTGAAAGTTTGTCACCTCGATCGCCCTGTCGATCTCACCCAAAAAGCTAAATATGATCGCGGCATTAAAATGACTGCATACATTTATGATGATTTCCAAAACGACAAAAAAGGCTCCTTTAAAAAATTGACCAATGAGCAATTGGCTAAAACCCGGTAACGCGATATTCCATAAGACCGCTTCAAGCTTAGACATTTTCTTCATTCATCTTCACGGTTCGTTTCCTTTAAGATTAATTCGTAAATACGAGCATGCCAAAAGGGCCGGACGATCATAGCGGGCTTAAATACAATTGTTTTCGCAGCGTTCATACATAAAATATCATTCATTCACTTTCCTCCAGCACTAGTCGGTAGTTCTAGGATGCACAACGGCAAACGCATTTATTTAACAAGTATAAAAAATCCTTTTTTTACAAATTCCAATTATCAGCTTGGCGTCTTATCAAAATGATTGATTTTTCGATCGTTATCCGCGAATCATGTTCAACAATAAAATACAAAATATCCCTCTTCCAAAATAGAAGAGGGGCTTGTGTACATATTATAAGTCTTTATTCTTTCTTGATCTTACCCTTGATAGTGGTTCGTCTTCCTTGACGACTTTTAGAAGCTCCTCGAGCATACCAGCCATTTCTTCTCTGTTATATTTGCCTGTCGATTCAACCGTTTCTGATAAAAAGTGGTCTGTTTCTGAAGTTTGGTCCTTGTCTGGCTGTAAATCAAGAAGATAGCCCGGAACGAGATGTCCATCGTGTGTAGCATACAACTTGTTCATCCTCCGTGTTTCTTTATCAAAAAGACTGTAAACAACAGGGATGACAAATAAAGTTAATAAGGTACTGCTAATGAGGCCACCAATTACGGTGATCGCCATCGGCTGGTTGATCTCGGTTCCTTCGCCAATTCCAAGTGCCAGCGGGACCAAACCGAGGATTGTCGTTAACGCCGTCATAAAGATCGGTCTCGCCCTGTCCTTTACAGCAACAACAATCGCATCAAAGGTTTTCATACCGCTATTTTTCTTCTGATTTATATAGTCGACGATCACAATGGCATTATTAACGACGATGCCTGCGAGGACGATAAACCCGATAATCGCTGTTAAGCTGATAGGCGTATCCGTGATCACTAACGCGATTGATACGCCAATGACCATTAGAGGAACCGTAAACATAATGACGAACGGGTATTTTAGCGATTCAAACTGCGCAGCCATGACAAGATATATGAAAACTATTGCCAATCCAAAAGCCATGATCAGATCGTTGATCGAAGAATCAAGAAGCTCTTTGTCACCGCTGTAGACAATTTCTATTCCTTCAGGCAACTTGAGATCGGCTATTCGCTCATCTACTTTATTGGAAATAACCCCGAGATTCGTGGATGTTTTGTATTTCAATGTGAACTGGACCGCGTTCTGTTGGTTAATTCGCTGGATGTTGACAGGACCATTGCCGTTTTCAATCGTTGTAACCTGTCCCAAGGCTACATAGTTTCCGTCGGGTTTCCTGATTAAGAGATTTCGCAAATGATCGAGATTCCGGGTAATGTCGTTATCATATTCGACATCAACACCATAAATCGTTGAATCTTCGGTGGTAATTTGTGTAGCTCTCACTCCCCTTGTGACATCATTTACAATCATCGCGATCTGAGCAGGCGCCAGGCCCTCTTGAAGAGCTCTCTCCCGGTTAACCGTGATTTGAATCTCTTCAACCGTCTCTATTAAGTCTGTCGATAATTCATTTACATCATTCATCTCACTCAATGACGCATATATTTTTTCAACCGATTCATGCAATCTTGCTTCATTCGTGTCACGAACACTAAATGTTAATGTATTCGGCGCAGTGCCGGCAGAGGATTGCAGATTATATGTTAACTCGGCCGTTGGATTTGCATTTTTCGCGGCACTCTGAAAATCGCTTTTTAGATCATCGACAAATTGAAAGGTGGATCGGTCTCGTTTTTCTAAATCGTTCATTTTAATATATAGCTCACCGACATTGGCAGAAGTTCCACCTCTAAACGCAGCTTCCTGGGTTGTGCCGATCAAACTTACATATACTTCAACATCGTCCTGCTCCTTCAACTCGCTCTCAAGGGCAGCCATTACCTTTTCTGTTTCCGTTAAGGCAGCTCCATTTTCCAGATTGACGCGCACGCTGAAAAACCCCTCATCAGTCGCCGGCAAAAATTGTGTTCCGACGATCGTCAATCCATACCCTCCCGCGGCCAGAAGAAGCAATGAAATCAACATAACAATAAAGCGATGCCGTAAAGACCACCTCGTCGATCTTTCAAGCATTTTCAGGAAACCGGAACGCTGCCGTTTTCTTTCAATGTTCTTTTTCGGTGTCTTCAACAAGCGGCTAGCCAGCATCGGTACAACTGTTAATGCCACAATCAGTGAGGCAAACAGGCTGAACGAGATTGTCAGGGCAAACTCTGTGAATAACTCACCAATAATCCCCGAGATGAAGGCAACCGGCAAAAATACGACAACTGTGGTCAGGGTCGATGCCGTTATTGCGCCGCCAACTTCCTTAGCACCAGCATGGGCAGCTTCTTTTGGACCTTTCCCCATCGACAGGTGGCGGTATATATTTTCAATAACAACGATTGAATTATCGACAAGCATTCCGATTCCGAGCGCCAAACCGCCAAGCGTCATGATGTTGAGCGTAAAATCGGAGAAGTACATCAAGACAAACGTGAAAATAACTGAATAAGGAATCGCAATTCCAATAATAAGCGGACTTTTGATGCTCCTTAGAAAAAAGAACAAGACAACCATCGCCAGGGCCCCACCCAAAATAAGCGAATCGGAGATATTCCCGATTGCCTGTTGGATATAATCGCCCTGATTGAAAAGAACTTCTGCCTCTATCCCCTTATACTTGTCCAATTGCAGCTGCTCATTTAATTCATTCACAAACGCTTTCGATACGGCAGCAGTATTGGCATCGGACTGTTGCAGAACACTTATCAGCACAGACGGCGCTTGATTTGCCCTTGTAATCGTGCGGTCATCCTGTTTGACGATTTCAACAGTGCTGACATCCTGTAAGCGAATGTTTTGGCCAGTGGCCGGGTTAACAGTGACAGTCAGATTTTTTAATGTGTCGACAGAATTAATTGTACTGATGATTCTCGTTGTTAATTCTTTTCCATCGGCTAAAATGGTATCGCCAGGGAACGAAATATTATTAGCCTCGATCGTATCGACGATATCTGATTGAGTTAAGTGGTACGCTCTCAATTGATCCTGATTCAATTCAACCCGGACATTTTGCACGGATGTTCCGGAAAGATTAACACTTGCCACTCCATCTACTTTCGTCAGCTCAAGCTTTAAATCGTCGGCAAGTTCTCTTAATGATTCCTCATTACCTTCTGAACTTAACGATAGTTGGATGATTGGAAATAATGAAGGATCGAACTTAAGAAAACGTGGCTTTTCGACATCATCAGGCAATCTCGTTTGATCAATTCTTTGCACGACATCATCCTGAATTTCGTCCATTGACGTCGTCCAGGAAAATTCCATTAGAACAAAGTTGGCCCCCTCTTGCGATGTAGAGGTGATCGTCTTTATTCCCGGAAGTGTTGCAAGATTTTCTTCGAGAGGCTTTGTTACTTTCTCAAGCACTTCCTCCGGGCTTGCCCCAGGATAGTTCGCGACAACGACCCCTACCGGCGGATTAATATCAGGAATCAACTTAATCGGGATATTTAAGAGTGAAACCACCCCCAAAATTAAGACAAGAAACATCGTTACAATCGTAAACACTGGCCTTCTAATCGAAAAATTGCTTAATTTCATTATGTACTCCTCTCAGGGCTCGTCAGACTGGTTGAAAATTAATGGTGCTCCGTTCAAATATCTAGAATTCACTATATAAGAGGGCTTAAAGGTATGCAACTATGAAGCCGCTTGTTATTGTTTCATGTGAAAAAATAAATAATTAAGCGAAAATCAACTTTAATAAGCGAAACCGATGATATGAAAAAATTTCCCACTCAAGTTAAAATCAGAAAGAGAGGCATACAACGATGCCCCTCCCCCCTATTCATCAGCCGAATCCATCGGATTATATAGTTTGATATTCGGATTTTTTTCCTGGAACCAGCGTAATGCGAAGTCATTTTCAAACAAGAACACTTTTTTCTCGTAACGGTCATGAACAAGAAGGCTGCGAGAACTGGAGAGATTTTCATCAATCTGCTCATTTTCGACCCAGCGGGCAATTTTGTTGCCAACACGCTCCATTAGCACCTCTACATTGTATTCGTTCTTCATACGGTGCTCGAATACTTCAAATTGGAGCTGGCCGACCGCTCCAAGCAAATACTCCTCGCTTTTGACCGTTTTAAAAAGCTGGATAGCGCCTTCCTGGACAAGCTGTTGGATCCCTTTGTGGAAATGTTTTTGCTTCATAACATTTTTCGCTGTCACCCGTACAAATAATTCGGGGGTAAACTGTGGCAGCTTGTCATACTGGAACGATTCTTTTCCAGAAGTAAGCGTATCACCGATTTGATAAAGGCCTGGATCGTACAAACCGATAATATCACCGCTGACAGCTTCCTCTACTGTACTTCTGTCATCAGCCATGAATTGAGTAGATTGGGCAAGCTTCATTTGTTTGCCGGTCCGTGCCAGGTTTACGGACATGCCCCGCTCAAATTTTCCTGAACAAATCCGCAGGAATGCAATTCTGTCGCGGTGGGCCGGGTTCATATTTGCCTGGATTTTGAAAATAAACCCTGAGAACTCATTCGAAAGCGGGTCGATTTCGCCTGATGTCGAATGGCGCGGTTGCGGTGGCGGGGCAAACTGCAAATACGTTTCCAGGAATGTTTGCACACCAAAATTGGTCAAAGCACTGCCAAAGAAGACGGGAATCAATGTACCATCTGCAATCTTTTCTTTTGAAAATTCATTGCCTGCTTCATTTAACAGCAGTACTTCTTCAAGTGTCTGGTCATATAACGACGAAGCCTTCAAAGGATGCTCACCGTCAATTTCCCCTTGTTCGTTGAGGCTGATAAACCGGTCTTCTTCATTTGCCCGGAATTGTTCGATTCGCTTATAAAAACGATCGTAAATGCCATAGAATTCCTTGCCCATGCCAATTGGCCAATTCATTGGGTACGATTCAATCCCCAAAACCTCTTCAAGTTCAGCAAGCAGTTCAAGTGGATTTTTACCCTGGCGGTCCAATTTATTGATAAACGTAAAAATCGGAATGCCACGCATCCGGCAAACTTTAAAAAGCTTTAAAGTTTGCGCCTCGATCCCTTTTGCGGAATCAATGATCATGACGGCGCTGTCAACAGCTGTCAGCGTCCTGTACGTATCCTCACTAAAGTCCTGGTGGCCGGGAGTATCGAGGATATTTACGCGGTTCCCCTGGTAATCGAATTGCATCACACTCGATGTAACGGAAATTCCGCGCTGCTTCTCGATTTCCATCCAGTCGCTCGTCGCAAATTTCCCGGTTTTTTTGGCTTTTACTGTTCCCGCATCGCGGATTGCGCCCCCAAACAGGAGCAGTTTTTCCGTTAAAGTCGTTTTCCCTGCGTCAGGGTGGGATATAATTGCAAAAGTGCGTCTTGCAAGCACTTCATCATGTAATTTACTAGACATAAAAATTCCTCTCTCTTTTGACAATCATAAATTTTGCTCATACATTCAATCTTATCGTTCACTACCACAGTTTGCAATAATGCATTATTGTTTTTCTGATCTTCACTTCACGCACCTCACTAAAGAATTATTAAATATCGGTTTTTTAGGGGATGCTACCAGTGTAATTAGATAATGGCCTTTTTGCCAGCAAAAACAGGATTGTTCGTTACTGTCTACATAGTATGTTCGTGTTTAAACAGAAAACCATTCGCAACATGTAATAATTCAAATTATGAGGTGTGATATGAATTTTTTGTGGGGAATATTCGGGATATTGGTTGTGTTAGGATTAGCATTTTTGCTTTCTAATAATAGACGAAAGATTAATTTGCGAACCATCATGGTAGGATTGGCCATTCAAATCGGATTTGCTTTCATTGTTTTGAAATGGGATGTCGGCAGAAGGGTTTTAGAAAACTTCACATTTGCAGTTAATGATATCATTAGCTATGCCAATGAAGGAATCAACTTTTTATTTGGCGGATTGTTTGCCGAAGAAACCGGTGTCGGGTTCGTTTTCGCTTTCCAAGTTTTACCGGTTGTGATTTTTTTCTCCGCCCTCATTTCTGTCCTGTATTATTTAAACATCATGCAGTTTTTTATCAGAATAATCGGTGGCGGACTCTCATGGTTGCTTGGAACAAGAAAAGCCGAATCTATGTCGGCAGCGGCAAATATATTTCTCGGCCAAACTGAAGCGCCGCTGTTGATCCGGCCATTTATACCAAAATTAACAAAATCGGAACTATTCGCTGTCATGACCGGCGGACTTGCGTCTGTGGCAGGCTCCGTTTTAGTCGGTTACTCGCTGCTCGGTGTTCCGCTTGAATACTTGCTTGCCGCAAGTTTCATGTCAGCCCCGGCAGGATTGGTTATGGCAAAAATTATCGTTCCGGAAACAGAGACTTCGGAAGAGCCAAACGAGCTTGATATGGAAGCGGATCAAGAATCAACAAATGTTATAGATGCGGCTGCGAGAGGAGCAAGCGTCGGATTGCAGCTCGCTCTAAATATTGGTGCGATGCTATTGGCTTTCATTGCGCTGGTAGCGACGCTAAACGGGCTGCTTGGCTTTATCGGCGGATTGTTTGGCTTTGATGAGCTGACCCTTGAACTAATGCTTGGCTATTTGTTTTCCCCTCTTGCATTTGCAATAGGTGTGCCATGGGAGGAAGCCGTACAGGCGGGAAACTATATCGGCCAAAAGCTAATTTTAAATGAATTCGTTGCATACTCATCGTTTGCCCCGGAAATCCCGAACTTGTCTGACAAAGCAGTGGCGATCATCAGCTTTGCACTTTGCGGCTTTGCGAACATTTCCTCAATGGCGATCCTCCTCGGCGGCCTCGGAAACATGGCCCCTGATCGCAGGGCCGATATCGCCAGGCTGGGAATAAAGTCTGTTATTGCCGGTGCACTGGCTTCGTTGTTGAGTGCAGCGATTGCCGGGATGCTTTTTTACTAACATGCCCTCTTCAGCTTTGAATAAATTAAAACGACGGTTTTCCCGTCGTTTTTAATTTATTTATTCAGTTGAAAGCAATTCTTTTAATTGAAAAACAAATAAGATATTATTCTTTTCCTGCGGCATATTCCTGTTTATTTATCGTTTTTCGGTTTAGCTTATTACATAGTCAGATGGTAAACAATCGATTCGTAAGGGCGTAAGCGGACATTTTCGAACGAATTTGATGCATCAGGATAGTTTGAAAGCAGAACTTGCGCATTGTATCCTTTTAGATCCACATGATCAGGCAGGATAAATTGCGTTTCTTTACCGTAAAAATTATTTACAACAAGAAGTTTTTCGTTATCACCATTTCTGACATAAGCAAAAATATCGGGATGCTCATCAACAATAAGTTCATAATCACCGTACGTGATAATGTCATACTCTTTGCGGAGCTTGATCAACTCTTTATAATAGTAGAACACCGAATCTTCATCGTTTAAAGCTTTCTCTACATTAATTTCTTTATAGTTGGGAGCGACATTGATCCAAGGCGTGTTGCTCGTAAAACCTGCATGTTTTTCGTCATTCCACTGGACAGGCGTTCTTGAGTTATCTCTTGATTTGCTTTTCAAAATTTCAATAATCTCTTCAGCCGGCATTCCTTCCTCTAGCTTAATATCATAAATATTGAGCGATTCGACATCGCGATACTCGTCGATGGAGTCGAATTTCGGATTTGTCATGCCGATTTCTTCTCCCTGATAAATATAAGGAGTTCCCTGCATCATATGAATAGTCGTTGCAAGCATTTTTGCCGATTCACTGCGGAACTCGCCATCGTCTCCATAGCGGGAAACAATGCGTGGCTGATCATGGTTGCACCAAAATAACGCGTTCCATCCTCCGCCTTCATGCATTTCCACCTGCCAGGTCGATAAAATTCTTTTTAAGGAAAGAAAGTCAAAATCAGCAAGAGCCCATTTTTCTCCGTTTGGATAATCCACTTTTAAATGGTGGAAATTAAAAGTCATGCTCAATTCGTTCCGGTCCGGGTTCGAGTACTTTATACAATTCTCAATCGTTGTCGAAGACATTTCACCGACAGTCATACTATCATATTTCGAGAAGACCTCACGGTTCATTTCATGAATAAACTCATGCACTCTCGGACCGTCCGTATAAAATTTCCGGCCATCCCCGGGAGAAACTGATCCATCATCATCGGGAAAATGCTGATTCTTTGAGATTAAGTTGATTACATCAAGCCGGAAGCCATCGACTCCCTTTTCAAACCAGAATTTCATCATTTCATAGATTTCTTTACGGAGTGCTTCATTCTCCCAATTTAAATCGGCCTGGGTCACATCAAACAGGTGCAGATAATATTGGCCTGTTTTTGCATCATACTCCCATGCATTACCGCCAAACTTTGATTCCCAATTTGTCGGCTCACTACCATCTGGCTTGCCGTCTTTCCAAATATAAAAATCACGATAGCGGTTGTCCTTTGATTTCGAAGCCTCCTGGAACCAGCGATGATCTGTCGAAGTATGGTTAACAACAATGTCCATGATAATTTTGATGCCGCGCTTGTGCGCCTCTGCCAGCAGGCGGTCGAAGTCTTCCATCGTTCCATATTCTTCATGGATTTTAAAATAATCGCTTATATCATAACCGTTATCTTTTTGCGGGGATTGATAGATTGGCGTAAGCCAAATAACATCCACACCCAATTTTTTCAAATAATCGAGCTTAGCTGTAATACCCGGCACATCACCGACGCCGTTTCCCGTTGTATCATAGAAGCTTTTCGGATAAATTTGATAAACGACTGCTTTTTTCCACCAAGGTTGGTTTTGCATTGATAACACCTGCTATTCTTTAATGTTTTAAAATTGATTTACCTTTCCCTGACCCGTTGCTGTATAACCAGGAAATATGGATACCATGGAACGTTTAGATTCCATGGCATACTATTGCCTGATTAAGCTTTTTTTACTCTTGCGAATATCATTGTCAAAACAAATGGAACAATTAACACAATAACCATTCCGATAAAGAAGACACCCCAATACTCGGCCATGATTGAAAAGATCGCCGGCAAACCACCGACACCGATTGATGCAGCTTGTACAGCATTCATCGCAATAAAGATCCCTGCGATAGCTGAGCCAATGATCGCGGCAAAAAACGGATATCGATAACGAAGGTTTACCCCGAACATCGCCGGTTCGGTAACTCCGAGCCAGGCTGAAATGGATGAAGTTAAAGCCAATCCTTTCAGTTTGTCATTTTTCCGGTGAATGATCATCATCGCAAACGCTGCTGAGCCCTGCGCAATATTTGATAAGGCTACCATCGGCCACAGGAAGGTTCCGCCAATCGTACCAATCAACTGAAGGTCAACCGCCAGGAATGTATGATGCATGCCTGTGATCACGAGCGGAGCGTATAGCCCGCCGTAAACTAAGCCACCAATCGCAGGTGCCGCATCAAAAATGCCGACGACTCCATCAGTTATGAGGTTTCCGATGTAAAAAGTGATTGGTCCAATCGCGATAAAGGAAAGGAAGCCGGTAACCAGCAATGCGATCGGCGCAACGGTTAACAGTTGAAATCCATCGGCGATTCGCTTTCTTAAAAATATTTCAATTCTGGCAAGTACGTAAGAAGCGACTAATACCGGTAAAACCTGGCCCTGGTAGCCGACTTGTTGCACTTCGAGGCCAAACAAGTTCCAGGTTGGAACCTCTTCGGCTGCGCCATACGTCCAGGCATTTAATAAATCAGGATGTACAAGCATTAATCCGAGAACAATCCCCAGTAATGGGCTTCCACCAAAGCGGTTGACAGCACTCCAGCCAATTAAACCCGGTAAAAATACGAATGCTGTGTTGGCAATCAGGTTAATCATGCCGGCGAGACCAGCCCAGTTTTCATACACGTCAACAAAAGACTGATCATCAAAAAATATATCCGGGGCTGTCATAATATTATTAATCCCCATCAATAAACCCGCGGTAACAATCGCTGGCAGAATCGGAATAAAAATATCTGCAAGTGTTTTGATCGCCTTTTGCAACGGATTAAGCTTTTCAGCAGCGGCTGTTTTTATTTCTTCCTTCGAAGCGCGGCCGATTCCGGTGATGTCTACCATTTCGTTATATACTTTATCAACAGTGCCCTGCCCAATCACCACCTGGAATTGCCCATTGGCAGAAAAAGAACCTTTAACTAGGTCAATATCTTCTAGCTTTTCTTTATCTACTTTATCCTCATCTTTTAATGCAAACCGCAGACGAGTTACACAATGTGTAGCAGCGGCAATATTGTCTTTTCCGCCGACGGCATCGACGATCTGTTCGGCAGATTTCCTGTTATCACTCATTTATCTTTCCTCCTGTGACTGTTTTTCCAAAGGTGAAATGAAATAGAAAACTGCTTTATCCTAATCGTATTATTTGTTAAAAGGTCCAGCTATATCCTGTTAACTATGTAATAAGCAGTTAGCTGATCGCAGTTTATGACACAAACCGAACTTGTATATACATGTCTGTTTACGCTTTCATTTTACATCTATCTATAAGGCGGGTCAACACATAAGTCTTATATTTGATTAAAAACAAGATCACCCTATCTCACACATGATCGACGCAGATACTACTACCCAGGCATAGGCTGCTGTACAATTCTGCTTTTTTTGTTTGGCGGTACATTTAACGGGAATCACCAACTTTCCCCATCCAGGTGACGAAGCACAAAACTGTGCAAGTGAACAAGGGAAATGTCCTTCATCCAGGTCATGAAGGACGAAATTGACAAAGTGACCGGGAGAAATGTCCTTCATCCAGGTCATGAAGGACGACATTAGCTTAGTAACCGGGGGAAATGTCCTTCATCCAGATAATCTAGGACAGCATAATGCACGTGCGCGAATTACTCATTGTGAAAGCGCTTCGGTTGGATTAAGATCAAAAAAAGTGTTAATATCAAAAAAATCATATGTTTATGTTCGATCAATTGAAGGAAAATATATAGAAGAAAAAATCATAAAGTGAGGAATCGGTATGCCAACAGACGAAAAGATTGAAAAAGAACATCAAAAATATGAATCAAAGGCTAGTGGATATGCAAAAGATCCCGCTAAAGCGCAAAATTTGCTTAAAGAGGCCATGAATAAAGCGAATAAGAGTAGAGGGGCTCTGGCTGACACGTGGGACAAGCTTCAGCTGTTTTTTGAAATGATCCGGATGTGGATAAAAGGCGAATACCGGAAAATCCCAACCCGCTCGCTTATTACGATTTTGGCGGCAATCATTTACTTTGTTTCTCCGATCGATATAATTCCGGACTTTATTATTGGCCTGGGGCTTGTTGATGATGCAGCGGTCATCGTCTATGCTTTTAAACAAATATCCTCTGATATAGACAAATTTAAAGCATGGAAAGCTGCACAGGACCATGTCTTCATTGATCCAAACAAGCCCGGCAGCATAAAGCAATAACCAATAAAGGCCATGACAAAATCCGTCAGGGCCTTTATTATTACTGTTGAATTTTGATGGGAGGGCTACTCAATAAAGCTTATCGGTATTGATTTCTCCTAAAGAAACCGCCAAATCCCCATGTGTTACATGAGATTTATTTTATGCGGTATAAAAGTTTATCAGTTACCCCTTCGAGCCGGAACTGATATTAGATCCTTCAATAAAATATCGCTGAAAGAAGAAGAATAAGAGAACGACCGGCAGCAAGACCATGACTGACATCGACATTAAGTAATGCCATTGGATTTGCACGGTTCCTTTAAAGGTTTGCAGTCCAATTTGCAATGTGTATAAGCTTTCGTCGTTTATATAAAGCAGCGGTCCGAGCAAATCGTTCCATGCGCCATTGAATGCCAGAATCGCTACGGCCACCAGAGCTGGTTTGGTCAGCGGCAAAGCGATATTCCACCAAATGTGGAAATGGTTAGCCCCGTCAAGCACGGCGGCTTCTATCAGCTCATTTGGAATTGACATCATAAACTGGCGCAGCAAAAAGATAAAAAAGGCACTGCCTAAAAAGGCAGGAACGATTAAAGGCAAGTACGTATTTAACCAGCCCAAATTAGAAAACAAAATATACTGAGGGACCATCGTGACGAATCCGGGGATCAGCATCGTTGAGAGAACGATGACGAAAAGGACATTTCTTCCCTTAAAACAAATTTTTGCAAAAGAATAAGCGACCAGCGAATTGACCAACACGCTTCCTAACGTCACACATACAGCAATAAACAGTGTATTTAAAGCCCAGCGCGTAAAAGGAGCTGTTTTCCATGCCTCAATGTAATTTGAGAAGCGGAACTCGCTCGGGAAAAAGGACGGCGGGTATTGGGCGATCTCTTGCGGCGACTTCAATGAAGTCGAAACCATCCACCATAAAGGTGAAAGAATCACAACACTTCCGGCTATTAATAATAACATGACGATATAGTTTTTAAGCTTTGTTTTAAACTTTTTCGACTCATAAAATTTTGGCGCAGAAACCGGGGCAGTCTTCATTTGTTATCTCCCCCTTCATAATGAACCCATCGTTTTCCAAGCTTCAAATTAACAAACGTTAACACCATGACAATGATAAACAGAAGCCAGGCCATTGCCGATGCGTATCCCATATCGAAAATTTCAAAAGCATTATTCCACATATGAAGATTATAAAAGAGCAGTGAATTTGCCGGCCCGCCATCGCCGTTTTTCGACATGACATAGGCTTCCTGGAACACCTGGAATGACCCAATCGTGCTTGTAATGACGTCAAAGAAAATAATCGGTGATATCATTGGCAAAGTAATGTAGAAAAACTTTTGGAAGGAACTTGCCCCATCGAGTTCAGCCGCTTCATACAAGCTTCCCGATACACCTTGAAGGCTCGCTAAATAAAGCAGCATTCCGCCGCCGACACTCCACATCTTCATTAACAACAGGGCGGGCTTTGTCCATTCAGGGTCAAACAGCCAGGCCGGTCCTTCAATACCAAACCAGCCGAGAAAAGTATTGACCAATCCTGTTGACGGGCTGAGCAGCTGCATCCATAAAAAATAAACAGCGACGCCTGAAAGAATCGCAGGCAAGTAATAAATTGTGCGGAAAACTTTCATTCCTTTTACCTTCTGATTTAAAAGGACAGCAAGCAGGATCGCCCCGATCGTCGTTAAAGGTACCGAGAATAACACGTAATAAAGCGTGTTCCATAAAGAAGTCATAAATAGATCATCGATTGTAAACATGCGTTTATAATTCTCAAGGCCGATAAAATTCATCTTCGAAGTGATATTATAGTCTGTAACGCTCGTATATAAAGAAAAGAGAAGCGGTCCCAACAGTAATCCAATAAAGCCGACCATCCAGGGGCTTATAAATAAATAGCCGAACAGATTCTCTCTCATCCTTTTCGATAAACGCCTCGGAGCTTGCGTTTGAATGGCTGTTTCTTCACGTTGTTTTGTTCGCTTTTGGACAATGCTTGTTCCAGTTTCCGTATAAGCAGAAGAATCATATGATTTCAAACTCCTCACCCCTCTATTTTTAAGGAAAGAGAGAAGGCGATTTATCCTTCTCTCTTTCACGCACTTATTATTTTTTTATACTTTCAACATCTTTTTCAGCCTTTTCCAATCCTTTTTCAGGAGAGATTTTTCCTCTCATGATATTATCAATCACCGGATTGATGCGGTCATGATATTCAGGATATTCAACTGGGACAGGACCCATTTTTGTTTCCTCGAGATTTCTTACTGTCGCTTCATATACCTCTTTGTCCTTGCCCTGCAATTCGTTCATTGTTGCTTCTGCCGCTTCAATATTGGCAGCATTATCAAAGTTTTCCATTGCCCAATATTTTTGCGCTTCTGGTCCAGTCAAATATTTAATAAATTCAACTGCTTCTTCCGGACTGTCAGAACCTTTTGGAACTTCCGCGACGAATCCGCCGCCTTCAGACCAATGACCCGATCCTTCAGTAAACGAAGGAATCGGGGCCACACCAAAGTCGAGGTGCTGGCCATAATCGCGGATCTGAGTATAGAACGTGCCGACGTCGGTCCACATCGCTACCTTTTCTGCAATGAACGGATTTGACTGTTCACTGCCAAATTCAGCCTTGAAAGCTTGCACATTTTTCGCACCGATGCGGTCCTGCCATTTAAGCAGCCATTCTAATGCTTCAACTTTTTTCGGTGTATTAATCTTTAGTTCACCATCTTCGATATAACCTGTGCCATTATCGGCGTTCATCATCCAGGCTGAAGCATTCGGGTTATCCCAGAGAGGGTAAAAGCCGATTCTTTCATAAGTTTCTCCGTTCTTCTTGTCAAGCTTGATTGCATATTCTTCAAGCTCGGCCCAAGTTTGCGGCGGCTTATTGGGATCCAGCCCTGCTTCCTGAAAAGCTTTTTTATTATAAAACAACATCCTGGTATCTGTATTAAACGGAACTGCGTAAGTTTTATTTTCATAAACGACAGTTTCCCATAAATGCGGGTAAAATTGATTCTTAAACGAATCATCCAAGTATTTGCTTATATCTTCAACCTGTCCGTTTTTAGCTCGCTGGCTGACATTGTTAATATCATTAATAATGACATCTGCAGGATTTCCCGCTGCAACGGAAGCGAGGTTTTTTGTCCAAATATCTCCCCATGGAAGATAAGTATGTTTAACCACAATTTTATCTTGAGAGTTGTTGAAGTCCTCAATAATCTTTTCGATTATCGGCCTTCTTGTTTCAGATCCCCAAAAAGTCCAAAAATCGACAACCACTTTACCGTCTTCCGTTTTTTCGGCTTCAGCGCTGTTTCCCCCGGAGCAGCCGGCAAGGGACCCAAGTATTAAAAACACAGCTAGAATTAACAGCATTCGCTTCCTCATCCGTATCCCCCCAGGTGTAGATTTTTAAATTGCACATACAATTGATACCCGCTTGTTCTTCTCTTAAACTTCATAAGGTGAAGTTTTTTGCGAAAAATGTAAATTTTGGGGATAAAGCTCGAATTCAGCTGCCATCAAAACGATTCTTTTTTAAGGCAAGAAGCTGTTTGTACTCATGATCAAGCGCGCTTATCAAAATTTGACTTTCGTTTCTTTTTGTTTTTCAATTCTTTCATAAAAAAGGATGATTGCCATCTGCAATCACCCCTAACAACTATTAAAATTTAAAACAAGCTGCACCTACAATAATCAGCAGGATAAACAGAACGACGATTAACGCAAAACCGCCGTAGTATCCTCCGGTATGCCCGTAACCGCAGCCGCCATATCCATGGCCGTAGCCGTACATAATAGAACCTCCCTTATACTAGGAATTTTATTAAAATCCTCCGTAACCCCATGATGCTCCAATGATAATCAACAGGATAAACAAAACAACCAGCAGCGCAAATCCGCCGCCATATCCATAGTCGCCTGACATATCAATAACCTCCTTTTTCGAATTTCACTATATCTTATTCAACTTATGGAATAAGTGTTTATAGACACCCGATAAAATTTGGCGATTTTGTCATTGAGAGCAGACAGATGCGGGTTTCAAGGCAGCTGTCATCTCAAAAATAGGCATGTAACCATCACAAACAAAGAAACCTGTTCCACAAAAAATCCGCAACATGCTGAGTCCTATTTATTTCATTGAAACTTGGCCAATATCGACTCCATGCTACCTGCCATTTCGGTAAGCTTGCCAACAGCCTGGTCAATATCGCTAATTGCGTCCAATGGTTATTTTACAATTTTGCAATCATTATTGGGGCTTGGATAACAATCGATAAATATGAAAAAGTACTTGCGAGGCACCCAGCAATATAGAAAAGGGACCGCCGTATCGTACACGCGGTCCCTCTTCTATTCAAATCAACAAATTCCGGCTTTTTCTTTAAAGCCGTCAAGCAAATATTCACAGGCGTCCTTGTCCGATTTAACCGGAAGGGTAAACGGTCGTTCGTATTCTTCGGGTCCTTTGCCAGTGATGAATACCCATTCGCCTTTCTTGGCAGTACTCCATGCCTTTTGGATAGCTAGTGTCCTGTCTGGCAGGACTTCACCCTTGCCGTTTCCGTACAGCATGTTTAAATGGATAAGCTCCTGTTCCATTTTGTGTTCCTCTTCGCCATTCAAGTCGTCGAAGGTCATAATAAAGCGGTCACTCAGCTTAACGGAGGCCGCAATCATGCTTTCCCGTTTTGTCCGGTCCCTTGCTCCCCTGAATCCATATATGTGGGTAATTTTTGTTGCTCCTTGCTGTCTTGCTGCCTGCAGGCAATATTCAATCGCATCGTCCGTATGGGCATAATCAATGATGAATTTGGCGCCTTCCGGATGTTCAATCACTTCAAATCTTCCTGGTACACCTTTAAACGATTCCAAGGCGGCAAAACTAGTCTCTGGATCAATTCCGATATCAGAGGCTGCCAAAAAAGCGATCGCTGCATTATGGACGTTGTGCAGCCCTGGATACTGCAGTGAGACTTCGTATTTTCGGCCTTGATAATCTAAGGTAAACCGCGTTCGGCCATTAAGACGGATGTTTTCGATCCGTAAATAATCGTTATGGCTGTTCCCAAGCGTGATAACGGGGATATCATCCGTCTTCAACAGGCCCGCAAGCTTATCTCCCCATTCATTGAGACGGTTAATAACAGCTTTGCCGCTTTCTTTTAAATGGCTAAACATCGAACATTTACTCAAAAAGTAATCATTCATACTGTGATGGTAGTCGAGATGATCATGTCCTAAATTTGTAAAAACACCATAATCGATCTCCAATCCTTCTACCCTGTGTTGGGAAAGGGCATGTGAAGATATTTCAAGAACGACAAACTCATCATTGCTTAACGACAAAAGCCTTTGCAGCTGAAGTGAATCCGGGGTTGTGTTGGTCGGTTTATACTTTTCATTATTAATGATATATGAAACGGTTCCAAGCATGGAACAGGTCCGGCCTGCCGTCTCAAGGATGTGCCTCAGCATATAAGCTACGGTTGTTTTCCCATTCGTACCGGTAATACCGATGATTTTGTGCTTTTGGGCAGGCATACCGTAGAAAAAACTGGAAAGCTTTCCTAAAGCCTTTCGGCTGTCAATCACTTGAAAGTAAGGCACTGCTGTTTGCAATTCCTTCTCCCCGATAACCGCTACGGCTCCCCTGTTTACCGCGTCATCGATAAAGCTATGGCCATCGGAAGCATATCCTGTTATCGCTATAAAAATATCCCCTGGTCTTACTTGTCTGGAATCCATTTCAATACCGAACACCTCGGCGTCGCAAAAATTCATATCGGAGAGGTGGGCCCGGCCATAAAGATGCTGAAGCAGCTGTGACAATCTCATAATTTTAACTCCCTTACTTGCCCTATTTATGTTGTGTTTTCTATATGTGCATATTTGTTCTTCTTTTTTATTCCCTCTCTGCAGAAAACTATGCCGATATTTATACTTCAATACTTTTTTACCAAGATCACTTATGTAATACGTATCAAGGAATCCTTTAATGAAAGGGTTCTGCCGCTCGCAAGACTTAAGTTAAGGCTACTTGGCATTAATTGCCTGAGCAGGTTAAGCATTAAGAAAACTATTTGAGGATTATTTTTCATTTTTTTCACCGATATCTAAACTAAGAAGAGCATGATAAATCGGAAACCCGTTCTGATTTATCATGCTCTTCTTATTCCAATTTTTTAGTTAAGTCAATTTCACAATGTCATAAGGCAAAACCGAAAAACGAATGAAGTTGTCTAGGTACACAGGAGTATGCCGTAGAAAACGGATAATAATATCTTAATGTAAGTAACTGTTCATTTTTCAATTAAAGGATTGCTTTATGAAATTCAGGAAAATTGCTGTAAATATTTAAAATTCAAGCGGCTGTACTGGTCGAGCAAATAAGCGGACCGCTGCGGTCTCTCCCTCCGGCGCGTGTTTAAAGCGTTAATCATCTCAGCTTCCGTGGCGACTCCAATACCGTGCCCGTAATACCTGCCTTTACCTAAGTAAACCGCATTCTCCCCCATCCAGATCGGCTCTCGGTAATCAGGATTATAAAAGTAAACAATATCTCCAGGAATAAAATTTTTGCCGGGACGGGTAATAATTCCGAGGTCCCAGTCATAATTCCAGTCCCACACAAGCAAGTTGGCAAACAAATAATTGAAAGCTCTTAAATTGATCGAATGAATCAAGGCTTTATAAAAAACAAGCACAATCGCAGTTGAGCATTCAAAGCCATAAATACGGCCATTTTTGAAAATATCATTAATCGCGTCGGATGGTAAAACACCCGGCCTTAATCGGTAGCCTCGACTCGTCCACAACCAAAAATCCGGATTGAATCGCGATTTTTTAAAAGAGGAAAATACAACGCCGCTGCTGTTCAGGCTGAACGAAGCACGGACAATCTGTTCCCTTACCTTTATTTCAAAGAGAAGTTGATCGATTGTATCATATTGATACAAATCCTCGCTGTTGTTCATTTCATTGTAAATATCTCTTTGTAAATCTTTAAGACCGAAGTCGTCTGGACTGGGATAAGCCAGTGAGCGAATTCTAATCAATTTTGTCGTTCCCTCCTTTTTCAATACTATATGCACCCGCAAAATCAATGGGCATATAATTTAGCGGAAACGGGGCGGACCCTTCAAGGATAACGATGAGCAGCGAAAAAAAAAAGACTTAGATTTTGTTCTAAGTCTCTGCTTTGCTTATCGCTTCTTAACTTTACTTTCGGTTTTTTCAGGAACGTTTTGAAAAAATTTTGCGATGCTTGAAAAATTTTCATACAAAAAGAGCAGAATGTCGCCCCGTTTTGACATGTCCCACGCTCGATAAAATGCTTCCAGCTCATCTCTGACGATACAGGTTTGATCCAAAGACACACCTTCGCGAAGCGCTGTTGCCTGAATAATATTGGCTGCCTCAAACGGAGCCCGGCCCCTTAAATCGCGATCCTCCTTGATGACTAAAATGTCGGTGTGCCGCGCAGCGGCTTTTGCAAGGCTAATGATTTCATCATCTATCCGATCTCCTGGTGCCGATATGACCGTTATCAGCCTATCTCGTTCAAAGGAATGGATCGTATCATATATCGCACGCAAACCTGCCACATTATGTGCATAGTCTACAATGATCAGTCTGTCCTGCTTACTGATTTTATTAAAACGGCCTTTCGATTTATCAAAATCCGGGAGAAATGTTAATGATTTTTCTTTTAGCTCCTCCCAGGTGATTCCTTGTGAAAAGGCGGCCGCCAATGCTTGAAGAAGATTGGCGATATTATGCTTCGCTATTCCATTGATCGTGATCGGAATATCACAGGCTGGAAGAAAATTTGTTTTTCTCCCTTCAGCAGCATAAATAATCATTCCTTGGCTATCAACATACCAAACAGGACGTCCATTCCTCATCCTCGCCTGAATATGTTTGTTTAATGACGTCACAGATGTATAAATGACTGTGCCTGAAGTGTATTTTTCCATTGAAGCTACATGGGGGTCATCTGCATTTAATATACAAGCCCCGCCCTTGATGACCACTTCTGGAATCAGTCTTTTTAATTTTACAAGCTGGTCAAAGGTTTCGATGCCATCGTGGCCGAGGTGGTCTTCACTGACGTTCGTGACAATCCCGACATCACAATACCGAAAAGCAAGCCCTTCCCGCAGGACTCCGCCTCTTGCTGTTTCAAGGACAGCTGCATCGACCTTCGGATGGTTCAATATCTTTCTTGCGCTAATCGGGCCGCTGCAATCACCTTCATCCAGACATTGGCTGCCAATAAAAATACCATCTGAATTGGACATTCCGACTGTTACACTGCTGCTCTCAAGGAAATGCTTTACGAGTCTCGCCGTAGTTGTTTTCCCATTTGTCCCGGTAATCGCGATGACTGGAATCGCCGCCTCTTCTCGTGTTTCAAACAAGTAACGGACGATTGCTTTGCCAACATCGCGTTTTTTCCCTTTGCTAGGAAAATGATGCATGCGGATGCCAGGTGCTGCATTGACTTCAACGACCGCGAGTTCACCTGGTTTAAACGGTTCACCAATATTTTTGCAAATTAAATCAATACCGGCGATGTCAAGCCCAAGCGCTTTCGCAGATGCCTGCGCTAATTCTTTTATGGCCGGATTAACTTCGTCCGTCACATCGATTGCTTGTCCGCCCGTCGAAAGGTTCGCATTTCCGACAACCTGAACAACCTGACCTTTGTCAGGCACAGAGTTCAGGGTTAAATCAAATTTTTCGAGATAGCAGTTTACTGTATAATTCAGCGGAATTTTTGACATCGGCTTCTCATGGTCATCACCGCGGTTTGGGTTGCGATTTTCAAGTTCGATTAACGTTCTGATTGAATCCTTTCCATTGCCAATAACGAATGGGGGGGTGCGCAGGCTGGCTGCCACTAATTTATCGTTTACAATCAACAGCCTGTAATCGTGTCCTTTATGATAACGTTCGATAATAAACTCCTTCACATGCTTATCGAGGCAATTCACAACATTAAACAATTCATCCTTATTTTTGATATTTGTGATCACGCCTTGTCCCTGTCTTCCTTTTAACGGCTTAATTACAAGCGGAAATCCAAGTCTGTCTGCAGCTTGAAAAATTTCCGTGAAAGTTGAAACAACCTCACCCTCTGGAACTGGTACCCCGCAGCTGGACAGAATCAGCTTTGTCATTTGTTTATCACAGGCATTTTCAACAGACAGTAACGAAGTTTGGCTTGTAATCGTTGCCTGGACAAATTTCTGTTTTGAACCGGAACCTAAGCGCAGCAAGCTTTCTTCGCCCACTCTTTCAACCGGAATTCCAGCCTGTTCAGCAGCAAGAAAGATCGCTTCTGTACTTGGCCCGAGTTTATTTTGATAATAAAGCCGTGAAATTTCAGACACATATTGTTCAGTGCTGATCTCGCGACGTCCGGCCAGAATTTGCTCGATAATCGCAACAGATGCTCTAAACGCAAATTCTCCGGAGTAAGGTTCTTTATAATCATAAGTGACGAAATACGTCCCTTTTTTATCGCTCGTTATTGTTTTACCCCTTTTTACGGCAATACCTGCCATCGATTGCAGTTCAATTGCCATATGTTCGAGAATATGTCCCATCCATGTTCCTTCTTCCAGACGTTCAACAAACCCGCCTTCATATCCTAGTGAGCAAGTATGGTTTCTTAAAGTTGGCATAATCGCCAGAAGCGAAGCATTAAAACCGGGAATCAGATGTGAAGGCTGCGATTCCAGTTCTTCAAGATCCAGTTCGATCCACATAGTAGGCCGGATGCTAAAATAATTTGGCCCTTTAAGGTATCTCACTCGGTTAATTTTCATTCTTGACTATCCTCTTTTCTGCTGATTAATTTTCGGGATGAAAGATCGAAGCTGAAACCATCTGTTAACGTATGGAGCTTAAAATCTGTAATCGTTAGCTCTTCTCCGCCATTGTCGGATTTTATGACATCAATTAAATGGCCTTCCTTCCCGTCGACTACAAACACCTGGTGTTCACCAAACACTTTGAACACACTGCCATTAATTAAAATAGCCGTATTTTCATCGATCCCGATTCCAACCAGCTCCGGGTTTTCAGCAATCGCCCCGAGAAGCCGCCCAAATCTTGCCCGCTGCGAAAAATGCTGGTCGATAAGAAAGTTTTCAAGAAAGCCAAAGCCCTTGCCCATTTCTATTTTCAAACCTTTATCATTTTCTTTTGTTTTAGCAGACGCAATCATATCGCTGCCCATAATCGATGCTCCTGCACTTGTACCTGCGAGCACCATGCCGCGTTGTCGTGCTTCTTTAAGCGCATCGAACATCTTTGTGCCTGCAATAAATTCTGTTAACCGGCTTTGATTTCCCCCTGTTATAAACAGTGCAGAAAGTCCGGACACCATTGCTGCAATTTGATCACTGTCAGCCTTTTCACGCGAGTCAACCTCAAGAACCTTAATGTCATGAATGCCCAAGTTCTTAAATGCTTCTATATAATCGGCACTTACCTGTTCCGGAATTTCCGATGCAGTCGGTAAAATGCCGACCGCACCTCTGCCTTTCCCGGCAAGCTCTGCAAATTTTCTTAAAATCTCTACACCATTAAATTTTTCTTCATGTCCGCCGATAATCAATAATTCTCCTGGATACATCATTGACCACCTAACCTAAATTAAGTAAAAGCACTGTGCAAGCACCTTCCTGGCCACAGAAATTTATTTAAACAAAAAAACCCCCCAAATAATTGGGAGTTATTTGGATTCTTTCAACTAATTTGCTTTCAATATCATGTGCAAAAATGTAAAAGGAAATACGTTGAAAATCGGCTTTTTTCATAAAGATAGTGGAAATATCACTGTTGCCGACAGTTTTACAAAAACAAAAGAACCTTCCGTTTTTAGAAGGTTCAGATTGTGCAGATCGGGAACAGTTTCATGGGGATGTTATCCACCGATAAGGGTTTTTAAAGCTTTCGTTTTTATGCGCTCATACTCCATCGCCCCGCTCAGCTCTTCTGGAAGCATCACGGTCTTTCTTACATACCTTTCGCGGATGATATCATATAGCTCATACGGAAACAGCATATCAATAAACATAATTCTTTTTTGTTCTTCGGTTAACGGGGATACTGTCTCATATGCATCGATCATAATGTCAAAGGTTTCTTGATCCCACGCACCCGTTGTGTCGAGAAGTGGGATAATCATTTTTCTAAGGTCGCGAATCGGCAAATCAAACGAAACAGTATCAAGGTCAATCACCCAAATTTGCCCGTCATTTCCAAGAAGCGTGTTGCCGGTTCCATAGTCCTGATGGCAAAGATTAGGCGCCTTTTTTACATTTGCTGTCCACGACGGGTAATCCGATGCCAGCAGTTTCTTGTATATTTCTTTTCCGTCGGTAATAAATTCGTCGATTGCTTCCAAATAAAGCTGTGAAAAAGGATCTTCCGGAAAAGCCTTAGCATGAAGCCTCCACGTCTCCATATGCTGGCATCTTTTTACGTAATGATTGGGCCACCGACCCAGCTTTGTAAAAACGGGTACACCTTCGGGCGGCTTATATCCTACCGATGCGGTATGGAATTCAGCCAGCCCTTTCATAATAAATTGCAGATCTTCCTTGACTGTCAGCTCAAATGGTCTTCCTTCAATCCAATCATACACAACAAACAAAAACGGTCCGTATTTTGTAAAGAGCCCGCCATCCTTTGCAGGAATAATTCCCGGTACCCGAAATCCTTTTTTAGCCAGATAATTTTGCGCATTTATGGAAAAGAGAGCTTTTTTTTCAGGCCTGTGAATTCGTTTTAAACAGATAGCACCATCGGAAGTGTGAATTTTCCAGACGAGTGCCATCTGTCCTCCTTGAATCAATTCTATCGAAGTTATGGGGATATCCCAGAATTGCATCATTGATTCAGCAAGTTTGGTGAGTTTTTCTTGTTCTTCTACTGTCAAAATGGCTTCACCATTTTGTTCATTATTCCCATGATGATCCTGTTCATTTTCCAAAATTGTTCACCATCCTCTTCCCTTCTTATTACATAAAGTATGGCAAATCCCTATTCTTGCCCCGGCCGTACAACTATTTTTTTGAATTTTGCCTTCGTTTTGTGGTTTCTGCCCTTTTTTATTTTCTTAAATGTGATTAACTCACCTTGCACTGACAATCCCCGTATCATAATAGAAACATAAATCCTTTCGTCCATATCAGCGAGAATGGAGGTAACAAATGAAAATTGCTCTCGTTGCAACAGAAAAACTTCCTGTTCCAGCTATCAGGGGTGGAGCAATTCAAATTTATCTGGACTCGGTCGCATCCTACATTGGCAAAACCGAGAATGTCACTGTGATCTCGATTAAAGACCCAGATCTTCCCGAGTCAGAGAAACGTTCAAACGTTGAGTATATTCGCTTCGACGAACACCGATATTTGGAAGAAGTCACCCGCCGCGTCAGTCAGGTGCACTACGATGTTGTCCATTTATGCAACCGGCCTGCCTGGTTGACGCAGCTAGCAGAAGCTGCCCCGAAGACAAAATTCATTTTAAGTGTTCACAATGAAATGTTCGCACCGGATAAATTATCCGATCAGGAAGGTAAACAGTGTATTTCAGCTGCATCTAAAATTATTACCGTTAGTGATTACATTGGAAAAACAATTACATCAAGGTTTAAGCAAGCCCAAGTAAAAACGAAGACGGTTTATTCTGGTGTAGATCTTGGAGAATACCAGCCGAAATGGAGCTCTGAAGGGGCTAAAACCTACGAACGGGTCAGAAGTGAGTTAGGGTTGGCCGGAAAAAAGGTGATCCTTTTTGTTGGACGTCTCAGTAAAGTAAAAGGGCCGCATATTCTGCTGCAAGCCCTCCCGCATATCATTGAGAACCATCGCGATGCCATGCTTGTTTTTGTCGGGTCAAAATGGTTTGGAGATGATGACATAAACAATTATGTAAAGCATCTTTATACACTGGGGGCCTTGTATCCAGATAACGTGACCTTTATCAAATTTGTGAAACCGCGAGACATTCCGGGACTGTACGCAATGTCCGATGTGTTCGTCTGTTCTTCGCAATGGCAGGAACCGCTGGCACGCGTCCATTATGAAGCCATGGCTGCGGGGCTTCCGATAATAACAAGCAACAGAGGCGGCAATCCGGAGGTAATTGATGAAGGGAAGAATGGATACATCATCGATGACTTCGAAAATCCTGAAGCGTATGCTTTTCGATTAAATCAGTTATTAGCCGATTCAAAAAAGCGCCACCTTCTTGGAAAAAATGGACGGGCAAAAGTACAAGCAGGCTTTGGATGGCAAACGGTCGCAAATAATCTTTTGCGCGTTTACCAGCAAGCCAACAAACATTTTGATAAGTAAGGGTGAGTTATATGGAAGAACCGAACCATTTGTATGACAGTTATCTCAAAAGTGTGCTGGACCACTACCCTTTTGATGCGGAAGAAATTGTCCTCCTCTCTAACAAGAGCGGCCGGATGACCTGGGAAATCAGCACCGCCGAGGGAGTAAAAGTCTTAAAGCAAGCCGAAATGAATCCGAGGAGAATGCTCTATATAGCAGATGCCCACAATCATCTGTATGAAAATGGCTTGCCGATCGTTCCAATTCAAAAAACGACAAATGGCGCTTCATGCCTGGGAATCGGCAACCATGCGTTTGTTATGTACGATAAAGCCGATGGCAACGAAATGACGTACTACAGTAAAGAGCATCTTGCCCAGGCAATGAAGTTTGCTGCTTTATTTTATCAGGCCTCGAAAGGTTATATCCCCGTACAGGAAAGCAAAAAGCGGGCAAGGCTCAATAAATGGCAAAAACTTTACAGATGGAAACTCCAGGAACTCGAAGGTCATAAAAAAATTGCTCAATCACTGCCGGAAGACCCCTTCTCAATCTTGTTCCTCGAACACGCAGACCAAATGCTTGAACGCGGTTGGAATGCCTTAAGGGAGTTGGAAAACGCCCCATTTCTTAACAGCACTGAAAAAGCCTTAATGGAAGGTGGTTTCTGCCAGCAAGACTTTACTTTTGCCCGTTTAATTGAAGTCGACGGTAAAGCCTATATGAAGGAAATGCATTCTATTACACAGGACCTTCCGACAAGAGATATACGGGTGCTCCTAAATAAAGTGATGAAAAAAATGTCGATCTGGGACCATGATTTAGCTATTCATATGCTAAGTTCCTATGACGAGGCCAACCCGTTAACTGAAGATCAATACCGGGTGTTATGGACAGACTTATCCTTCCCGCATCTTTTTTGTTCGATCATTCATAAATATTATCTTGGCCAAAAGCGCTCCTGGTCAGACGAGAAATATATATGGGCTTTGCAGAACATTACCACCGTTGAAGCATCTAAAAGTCAACTCCTTCATAACTTTGCAGAAACCTTTAGCCAAATAAAAAGAATGAGCGGGGGAAAGAAAAATGGCTAACAAACGAAGCACCTACAGCTTTCCAAAGCTGGAATTATCTAATTTTTCTTTCTCTCCCCCCGGACCAATGGGATGGAGTTTTTCGCAATACGAGAAAATTCTTGAAAAACCGGCTGATATTCTAAATAGCAGCCTGAAAAGATCTACGGGCTTTGAAACATTGCTGGAAGGTCAGAAAATTATTGAATATCCATCCAACCCAGCATATAAACCAGTTGCCCGCGTAAAAAGCCTCAACTTGAAAGCGGAGCCGGAGCCGGAGCTTGGACTATATACTGAGCCTGAACCTGACGATACTGACCTCCCCGATGAAAGTTCTATTGAGCTTATCGAACAAATTTCAGATGAGGAGTCTATCGAAGAGGTTGAGGAAGTCCGTCCAAAAATAAAAATCAGGTTCATCATTAACGATGCAAACACTGCTGCCTGGATTCCACCTAAACTTTGGCGATAACAGCACAAATTCCGATGCGGTGAAGAACGCAGGCAGCAAGATCAGCATATTCTGACATAAAAGTCATTCACATTTAGGAGGGAAACAAATGAGATATAGAGAGGAAAACAACTATGAAATGGAGCTTGAAGAGGAAAGTTACGAATCAAGCGAGGTAACAGAGAGTGAAGAAGCTGAGGACGAAGAATTTAGCAATGCGGAAGAAAATAATGAGTTAAGCTGGGACGAAGCAGACGAGGAAACTGAAGATGAAGAATCCAGCTGTAATTCAAATGAAGAAGAGGATGAAGAATCCAGCAGTGACTCAGATGAAGAAGGCGAGGATGAGGAATCCAGCAGTGACTCAGATGAAGAAAGCGATAATGAGCAATCCAGCAGTGACTCAGATGAAGAAAGCGAGGATGAGGAATCCAGCAGTGACTCAGATGAAGAAAGCGATGATGAGCAATCCAGCGACAATTCAACTGAAGAAAGCGATGATGACGAATCCAGCGACAATTCAACTGAAGAAAGCGATGATGACGAATCCAGCGACAATTCAGGCGATGAGCAGAAATCTGAACTAGATAACGACGATGAAAATGAAGAATCCAGCAATGAATCAAGTGAGGATACAGAAGAAGAATCGAATGACGATGAAACAGAAGGCTGATTAATTGTTCATATAAAGACCCTCAACAATTTTCAAATGCATAAATAGAACAGCCCAGGAGAATGATGATGCTCCTGGGCTGTCCTATTTGATCTAACTTTAATGCAGAGCGTCCATATAAACCTTTTCAAGCCGTTCAAAGACATGCTTATAAGTGAAATTCAATTCAACCAGCTTTCGGCCTGCCTTTACATACTTAATTGCTTCCAGTCGATTGGAAAACAGATAATCAATAGCCTCGGCAAACCGGTCAGGATTTTGATAATCATCAATAACGATCCCGTTAAACCCATTGATAATGATTTCAGAATTGCCGCCGCGATTCGTGGTGATAACCGGTATGCCAGCTGCCATCGCTTCGTAATGTACTCTCGCCAGCGGCTCATTCCATTGCGAGCTGCAAACAAAAACGTCAGCCATTAAGAAAATCTCGGGTATTTTTTCGGGGGGAATAAATTTAGTGAAAATAATATACTCTCCTAAAGGCTCAGCAAGTTCGTGCAGCATTCTCACATAAGAATTTACTTGATTATCGCTAAACCATTTCCCTCCTGCAATGACAAGGACAACATCACCGTTTTCAATTAAAAGCTTTTCCAATGCATGGATTAATAGATGGGGTCCTTTATTTTTGCTTAGCCTGCCCGCAAATAAAATTATTTTTTCCCCACTGACATTGTATGTTTCCCTGATTCGTGCCCTTATTGCAGCCCCCTCTTTTGTCCAGACAGGGGGGTAACTTGAAAGGTCAACTCCAGAATAAACAACATCGATCTTTCCTTCTCCTTCCGGAAACCGGGCTAAAATTTTATCCTTAATATAATGGCTTACAGCAGTGATTCTTGCAGCATAATTGATTGCATCCTTTCCATCAGCATATGATAGCTTTTTCTCGGAAAACATATCGTTATGAAGGCTTAAAACGATTTTGCTGTAAGGGCATGCTAACTGATATAGCTTTACATTTCGAGGCCTGTTGAAGATATGGATGAGATCAAATTGATGATGCTTCAGCTCTGTGGCAACACTTTCACGATAGTTTTTTCTTGGAAAGCGGATATACTCGATTTGTCCATTTTTTTCATAAGCTGGCAGCTCCTCATCGGCAACTGAAAAAACCGTTACCTCATGTTTTTCCTGCAAATACGGGATCACCCCGTCAATCATCATTTGGATGGCCCCGCCTTTCACTGCCGGGGATGGGAGTTTTTCCGTACACACATACCCTATCTTCATAGTGAACCATCTCTATATCTCGTTAAAAAATATTGATACTCCTGCTCAAGTCCATCCTGTAAAGTGGTTAGCGGATTATATTGCAGCAATGTCTTCGCCCTCGAAATGTCTGCCCATGTATGTCTCGGTTCCCCGGAAGGCTGATTTAAAAAGACGAGCTTTGCTTTCTTTCCGGATATTTCTTCTAGAGACGAAATAATTTCTAAAACAGATGAACGTTCTTTCCCGCCAATATTAATCGTCTCACCAATCATATTGTCTTTTTTGATAACAGCAGCTGTTGCCCTGGCACAGTCGTTTATATAAGTAAAATCCCTCGTTTGCATGCCATCACCATACACGGTCAGCGGCTCGCCTCTAATCAGCTGATGGATGAACCGGTTAAAAGCCATATCCGGCCTTTGCCGCGGTCCATACACTGTAAAATAACGGAGAATCACAGTCGGGATCTGATAAAATTGTTGATAAACTCTGCACAAATGCTCGCCGCCGAGTTTCGTGATTCCATATGGGGACAGTGGGCTTGGCATATGGTCTTCGCCGACTCTCCCCTCCATTTCGCCATAAATTGATGATGTCGACGCATAGACAAATTTTTCGATTTTTGTGTCTTTACATGCCTCCAATAGCCGCTGAGTCGCGAGAATATTATGATCAGTGTACTCGCTGAATTTCTCTCCCCAGCTTGAACGCACTCCGGGAATCGCTGCAAGATGATACACGACATCTGCTTCTGCAACAACGTTTTCCAATTTCATCGTCAACAGGTTATCCTTAATCAGTTTAAATTTATCGTGATGATTCAACGGTTTTATATTATCCTCTTTTAAAGCGGCCGGCGTTGGCCCAATAAAACAGTCAATACCGGTCACTTTTTCAACTTCTTGCTTATTTACAAGCAATTCACATAAATGCGATCCAATAAAACCAGCTGCTCCAGTAATAAGAACCTTCATCCAGTGCCAACTCCTATACAATGAAATCCAAGCTTCTCAAGCGAATTCGAGTCAAGGCAGTTTCGGCCATCGACAATCAATGTTCCTTTCATCTGCTCTTTGACCCGGCGCCAGTCAAGCTTCTTAAATTCGGGCCATTCTGTCGCAACAACAAGGAAATCTGCCTCATGTACACAATCGGCTATGCTTTTTACCTGTACAGCTTTGCCAGTTAAATGATCCGGCAGTAGCGCTTTTGGATCATAGGCTTGAACATGGCACCCCTTCTCGAGCAGCTTTGCAATGAAGGCGACTGCCTTTGAATATCTTGTATCATCCGTATTTGGCTTAAATGATATTCCGAGCACTGCTGCCCTTTTTCCATTGAGCCCCTTTAAAGCAGTTTTCATTTTTTTTATATACAATTCTAATTGCGTATCATTCACAGTTTGTACTGCCTCTAAAATACTCGCGGTTATTTCTTTAGAAACGGCTGCATATTGAAGCGCCTCTAAATCCTTAGGAAAGCATGATCCGCCAAAGCCGATTCCGGCTTGAAGAAAATCCGCACCGATTCTGCGGTCCATGCCAATCCCTTTTGCTACATCGCGGACATCAGCTCCGTAAGCTTCACAAATTCTTGCCATTTCATTTATAAAGGAGACTTTCATCGCTAAAAACGCGTTGTTCGCATATTTGATCATTTCTGCCCCTGTAAGTGTAGTTGCGATAAACGGTGCATCAATTCCTTTGTAGATCGCTTTTAAAATTTGCAGCGATTTCGTATCGGTTTTCTGCAATCCGGCCACTGTTTTGTCAGCATGGAACATATCGTAAACGGCAGAGCCTTCTCTTAAAAATTCAGGATTAGAAACGACGGCAAAAAGGTCGCGTTCCACTCCTTTGTCGAGCAACATTTCGACTATATACTCATTTGTCCCAGGCGGCACGGTGCTTTTTGTGATGATTGTTTTATAGGAGGCAATATTTTTTGCGACATCGTCGATTACAGCCTGAATGTAACGTAAATCCGGTGCTCCTCCTTTTGCGGAGGGTGTTCCAACTGCAATAATAATCACTTCGCACTCGGAAATCGCTTTGTCGCTGTCTGTCGTGAATTTTATGTTTCTTTCATTTTTTATGATCAATTCTTCCAATCCCGGTTCAAAAATAGGAAGCTCCTGACCTTGAAGCTGCTTGATCTTCATAAAATTTTTATCCACACATATTAAATTGTGGCCTAATTCCGCAAGAACAGCTGTTGTTGTAAGCCCGACGTATCCTGCCCCAAGCACACAAATTTTCAATCGAATCCCCTCCACCCACCAATACATTGATATATTGTATTACTGGACAAGAAGGCTGTGTGCCTTTTATAAAGCCCAAAGTTCCAAGCTCAACATTTATATTTCGAAAAAAGTTTTCGAACAGAACCTTAATGAATAATATGTTAAAAACGATTTTTCAAAGGGGAAAATGGCCTTGATAAGAAAAGCGATCATACCTGCAGCAGGATATGGAACACGGAGTCTCCCAATTACAAAAGTGATTCCAAAAGAAATGTTTCCTGTCGGTGTCAAGCCTGCAATCCATTATGTTGTTGATGAAGCGTTCCGCTCCGGTGTTGACCAAATTTTAATTGTTGTCTCGAAAAGAAAAAATTTAATTGTTGATTATTTTGATCATTCGCTTGAGCTTGAAGCGTTTTTAGAAAGGGAAAATAAACAGCATCTCCTTGACCAATATACAATTCCTGATGGCGAAATTTACTACACAAGGCAGCCTTATGCGAAAGGTTTGGGAGATGCAATCAGGATCGGGGAAAAATTTATTGGGGATGAGCCTTTTGCCGTTCTTCTGCCGGATGACATCATACTTGAAAAGGGAACTCCCGGGCTGAAACAGCTTATCGACGATTATACCCGATTTCGTTCGAGCATCATCGGCTTAAATAAAGTGGAACCACATTTACTATCTAGCTATGGAGTCGTAAAAGGAACGGAAATAGAGGCAGGAACATACAAGCTTGACGATATTGTTGAAAAGCCGAAACAAAATCCCCCTTCTAATCTAGCCGTGCTTGGCAGATACATTTTTACTCCGGCTATTTTCAGGCATCTTGCAAAGCTTACTCCCGGTGCAGGCGGTGAAATCCAGTTGACAGATGCCATCAAATCTCTTCTCAAAAGTGAAAAATGCCTGGGGAAAATCATTGCGGGCCAGCGCTTTGATATAGGTTCAAATAAAGAATACATTAAACTCCAAAACTTGATCGGGAACAGCCCTGCATCGCTTTAGATCAGGTGTTCCTTATTTCCTTTTTTTACCAGTTTTCCACGGGATGAAAAGGGTAAATTTCATATATGTCATGTAAAATAGGAGATGATATTGATGACAGGCAAAGATAATAAGCTACCGAATTCAAAGAAGAATATGGACCATCCCGAACAATATCCAACTGAAAACGAAAGTTTATTTGACCGCTTTGAAAGCGAAAAAAACGTCGACCCAATCCCAATGGAAGATTTAAAGCAGGAACAGCGTGAAGAAAAAGAACATCATAAAACAAAGCAAAATTCATCGACCGAGGAAAAATATAAAGCAGACTATCGCGTTGACAAATTAGAGTAGCTTCGCAGCTTTTTTGGGCGAGTACCTGATATATAAAAACAGCTTCCTTACCGAAACATAAGGGAAGCTGTCTACTGTATTCGACTATATTCCAGCAAAACCTATTAACTAATTTTACTGACAAATCCAAGCCGTGCCGAAATTCGCCGGCCTGTTTCCAGCATTCTAACCTTCAGCTCTTCAAGCCGTTCGTCGGCCATTCGCATCGTTGGCCCGGAGATACTGACAGCGGCAATGACTCGCCCCAAATGGTCAAAGATTGGCACTGCGATACAGGTGATTCCATACTCATTTTCTTCCAGATCAAGGGCATAGCCATTTTGCTTTACTTCGACCAGTTCCTTGAGAAACGGTTCCTTATCTGTAATCGTTTTGTTTGTATGTGCAGGCATTCCTTTGCGGTTGAGAATATCGATAACAACATTTGAAGGCAAATGAGCGAGGATCGCTTTTCCAACTGAGGTGCAATGCATCGGGGCTCTCTTGCCAACCTTCGAATGCATTCGAAGCGTTTCATTTCCTTCTAATTTCTCAATGTAGACAACTTCACCTTGATCATAAACGACAAGATGAATTACCTCGTTTGTGTCAGTTTCTAGTTCCTGTAAATAAGGTTTTGCTTCGGCTCTGAGGTCAATTGACTCAAGCAGCTTCGAGCTCACTTCTAGAAACTTGTACCCCAGCTTATAGCGGCCCGTTTCCGAATCCTGCTCCACATATCCGTATTGGACAAGTGTGGACAGGATACGGTATACAGAGCTTTTATTAATGTCGATCTGTTTAGCAATCTCGGTAACGCCGAGGCCGCCTTTTTTTGAACTGACAAGGGTAACAATATCCAGGGCGCGGCTCACTGATTTAACCATATTCTCTCGTTCCACGATTACTCACCTCTAGTGCGAAGCTTTCTTGCAAACATTATAGCACAAACACCGCAAGGCTTTTCGCAGCCTATTGGCAAGTTCCTTCTCATTCTTTTACAGCGACAAATGTATTCTGCAGCATCCCAATTTCTTTTATCTCGCAGTGGATGACATCTCCTGCTTTGACGAACTCGGCTCCCACCGGACTGCCTGTTAAAATCACATCTCCCGGTTTTAATGTCATAACGTTTGTAAGATAGGAAATCATTTTCCGAATCGGTACAATCATTAGCTCTGTTGCACTGTTTTGTTTTTCAACATTGTTCAACTTTGCTTCAACCCTGACAGAAAAAGGGTCAAGTTCGGTTTCAATCACCGGCCCCAACGGTGTAAACGCGTCAAACGATTTACCAATCGTCCAATGGCCGTCACGGTGAAAAAATTGCGGCGCTGTCACATCGTTGCCAACTGTATACCCAAATACATAATCCAATACAGCGGACTCGGGTACATTCTTTGCTTCTTTCCCGATCACAACGGCTAATTCGGATTCGAATTTTACTTCATCAATCCCTGCTGGTATCATGATTTCCTCATCTGGACCGATAACCGATGAGGTTGGTTTAAAGAAAAATACAGGTATTTCCGGCAGCTCATTTGGAAGTTCATCGACTTTTCTTACATAGTTCGCACCGATTCCGATAATTTGATTCGGAATTAACGGGGCAAGAAGCTGGACATCTTTTTTGGAAAAGGTAGTACCTGTGTATTCCCATTCGCCAAACATATCACCGCTAATTTCGCTGATTACGTCTTCTTTGAGCACTCCTGTATAAACGGTAGAATTGACTGCAAATCTAGTAAACTTCATCATTAAGCTCCTATCCAAGTTCAAGATTATAATTTAATTGGCAAGACAGGGCATTCTAAGCGAATAGAATGCCCTGTTATATTTTAAATCTACTGGTTTACTGCAAACTTGGCCTTCGCTTCGATTCGGCGGCGGTGCAAGATTGGTTCAGTATAGCCGTTCGGCTGTTCATAGCCCTTAAAGACTAAATCACATGCTGCCTGAAATGCTACAGAGCTGTCATAGCCTGGAGCCATTGGCCGGTATTCCGGATCACCGCTGTTTTGTTTATCGACTACCTTTGCCATCCGCTGCAAAGTTTCCAATACTTGTTCTTTCGTACAAATTCCGTGGTGAAGCCAGTTGGCGACATGCTGGCTGGAAATACGCAGTGTGGCCCGGTCTTCCATGAGCCCGACATTGTTGATATCTGGTACTTTGGAGCAGCCAATTCCCTGCTCCACCCAGCGGACAACATAACCGAGAATTCCCTGGGCATTGTTATCCAGTTCCTGCTGAATTTCATCTTTGCTCCACTGAGGATTTTTTTCGACCGGTATTTGCAAAATATCATTCCGCAGGTCGCGGTTTTCTTTCATTAGTTCGTTTTGCACTTTTCTTACATCTACTTGATGATAGTGGAGTGCATGCAAGGTGGCTGCAGTTGGTGAAGGAACCCACGCTGTATTCGCACCAGCTTGTAAATGTCCGATTTTTTGTTTAAGCATTTCATCCATCATGTCCGGCATTGCCCACATTCCTTTGCCAACCTGGGCCCGGCCCTGAAAACCGCTTGACAATCCAGTGATTACATTTGACTTTTCATAGCCTTGCAGCCACTTTGAAGATTTCATTTCATTCTTTCGAATCATTGGGCCTGCTTCCATCGAAGTGTGAATTTCATCGCCGGTACGATCGAGGAAACCGGTGTTGATAAAGACGATCCGTTCTTTCACCTCGCGAATACAAGCTTTCAAGTTCAATGTAGTTCGGCGTTCCTCATCCATCACACCGATTTTCAGCGTATTCCGTTCAAGGCCAAGCATATCTTCAACCCTGTCAAACAACTGATTGGCAAAAGCGACTTCTTCCGAGCCGTGCATTTTCGGTTTAACGATATAAACCGATCCTTTAGAAGAGTTTTGATATGGACCGTTACCCAATAGAGAATGCTTGGCAAGCAAGCTCGTAATCACTGTATCGAGAATCCCCTCCTGGATCTCGGATCCATCCTGATCAAGAACCGCATTATTGGTCATCAAGTGACCAACGTTGCGGACAAACATCAATGAACGACCAGATAAAGTAAATTCCTCTCCAGCAGGGGAGAAATAATGACGATCAGGATTTAAGGAACGCGTCATTAATTTATTTCCTTTTTTGAAGGTAGCCGCTAGATCTCCCCTCATTAAGCCAAGCCAATTGCGGTATACGAGTACCTTATCCTCAGCGTCAACAGCCGTTACTGAGTCCTCGCAATCCATAATTGTCGTCAGCGCCGCCTCGATAAGAAGGTCTTTCACACCAGCCTGATCTGTTTTGCCGATTGGGTGGTTGCGGTCGATTTGAATTTCAATGTGGAGCCCGTTATTTTTTAGCAAAACGGCTGATGGGTTTTCCTGATCTCCCTGATAGCCTGCCAGCTTTTCTTCATCTTTTAGCCCCGTTGTTTGGCCATCTTTAAGCGAAGCGGATAATTTTCCGGCAACAATCGCATAGCGAGTGACATCCCGATGTGATGCTATTGCCAGCGGTGCCGCCTCGTCAAGAAAGTTTTTGGCAAATGAAATGACCTTCCCGCCGCGGACTGGATTATAGGCTCCGCCCAGCGTAGCGCCAGCTTCTTCACTAATCGCATCCGTTCCATAAAGGGCATCGTACAAGCTTCCCCAGCGGGCATTGGCAGCGTTAATCGCATAACGGCCGTTATTGACCGGGACAACCAATTGCGGTCCGGCTTGAACAGCGACTTCGTCATCAACCTGTGATGTTGTAATCTGGAAATCTTCCGGTTCAGGTTCCAGGTAGCCAATTTCCTCTAAAAAGGCTTTATATTGATCAAAATCAAGATTATTTTCGCGATGCAAGCGATTAATTTTAGCCTGGATCTGATCGCGACGGGCCAATAATTCCCTGTTTTTTGGAGTCAAATCGCGAACCAGTGATTCCAAGTCGGACCAAAATTGCTGCTGGTCGACACCGCTTCCCGGCAGGGCCTCTGAATTAATAAACTCATAGAAAACGCGAGCTACCTGTAGATTGCCTGTTTTTACATAGTTCGTCATTGAATGCTTCCTCCTTTACATCGATCGAGACAGCGCTTTCAAACAAACAGTAGCTTTATATTGTAAAAAAGAAAACCAACCTACTAACTATCTGTTTGTTATTACGAAACACCGTTTCAAACTTTCTTTAAAAAAAGAATATCATGGAACCTTTCTGTATTTCAATATTTTTCTTAAAATTTGTTCAATTTAAATTATGAGCTCGCTGCTGCTTTCATTTCCGTCTTTATTTCGACACAGAGCGCCGGGGATGGGAACAACTTGCCGGCATTTAAGAGATTATCAGGATTAAATACTTGGCGAATATCTGTCTGTGCTTTAATTTCAGTTTCGCTAAAAACAAAGCGCATTTCCTCTCTTTTTTCAATTCCAACGCCGTGTTCACCTGTAATCGTCCCGCCGGCATCTGCGCACGCTTGCAGACATGCACTGCCAGCTTCAAGCGCCTTTTCTGTTTCACCAGGTTTTCTTGCATCAAAAAGAACAAGCGGATGCAAATTTCCGTCTCCGGCGTGAAAAATATTGGCAATACGCAGACCTGTTTCTCCACTGATCTTATTGATTTTGCTTAATACTTCCGGCAGCTTGCTGCGCGGAATCACTCCGTCCTGCACCAGATAATCTGGCGATATTGCCCCCATTGCGCCAAATCCGGTTTTGCGATTGGCCCACCATTGCGCCCTTTCCAATTCATCGCGGGCGGCTCGTACCTCACGTACGTTCCTGTTTCTGCATACTTCAAGAATCTGGTGGATTTGCTCGTCGATGCCAGCAGAAATTCCATCAACCTCGATCAGCAATAACGCGGCAATGTCTTTCGGGTGCCCGACAGGAAAGGCAGCTGCTTCGACAGCTTCGATTGCTGTTTTATCCATCATTTCAAGAGCAGCTGGTACGATACCTGCCGAGATAATATCGGAAACAGCCTGGCTTCCGTCTGATACTCGATCAAAATAAGCGAGAACCGTTTGTTTGGCTTCCGGATTTTTCAAAATCCGCACGGTTATTTTTGTGACGATCCCCAGCGTCCCTTCCGACCCCGTTAACAGCCCGAGCAGATCGTATCCAGGTGTATCCAGAATTCCATTATGACCCAGTTCAATGATCTCCCCGTTTGGCAGGACTACCTCCAGTCCGAGAATATGATTGGTCGTCACCCCGTACTTTAAACAATGTGCCCCACCGGCATTTTCAGCAACATTTCCGCCAATTGTGCAGCAGTACTGGCTTGATGGATCCGGCGCATAATAATACCCTTTATCAGAGATCGAATTCGTCAGCTTTAAGTTCACAAATCCGGGTTCAACTACTGCGCGCCGATTCTCCAGGTCCACACTTAGCAGCCGTTTCATTCGAACAAGGCTAATAATGACCTCGCCATTGATCGGGATCGCTCCGCCGCTTAAACCCGTACCAGCCCCCCGCGCGAGAAAAGGCAATTGGTGTTGTGAGCAGTACTTAACAAGCTTTGCCACTTCCTGTGTATCCTTTGGAAAAACGACCGCTTTCGGCAAATGCTTAAGAATCGTAAAGCCATCGCAATCGTAGGCGAGCAGATCCTCTTTATGGTAAAGGATTGAACGGCTGTCACCGACAATGCTTGCCAACCCTTGAATGTGAGGATCGTTTGTTTTTAACCCTTTAACAGCCATTACTTTTCCCCCTCAAGATCCGCTTCTTTTTGATAAGCCCAATCAAGCAGCTGGACAGTATGGACAACTTTTTGATCCCTGCCGTACTTTTGGACTCCAATTGCCATTTGCAGCATACAACCCGGGTTCCCCATTGAAATCATCTCCACGTCGGCAGGAACATTCTCCATTTTGCTTTCGAGGACGGCACCCGCCATGTCAGGATTGGTTATATTGTAAATGCCTGCACTGCCGCAGCAGCGGTCTGCATTCGGCATATGGACCATGTCGACACCAGGAATATCGAGCAGAATGCTGCGCGGTTCCGTACGTACTCCCTGGCCGTGTGCAAGGTGACATGCATCATGGTAGGTGATCCTTGCATTGATGGCTGCTTTTGGTTTCTCATACCCGGTATCATGAAGATATTTTGCGATATCTTCAACCTTGGCAGAAAACTCTTCGGCTTTCTCATGCCATGCCGGGTCTTCCCTGAACAGCTCGGGATACTCCTTGAGCATGCAACCGCAACCGGCCGCATTAACAATCACTTTATTGGAATCTTTGAAAGCCTCGATGTTTTGTTTTGCCAGCTTTCTCCCGGTTTCCCTGTCGCCTGCATGGACATGGAGCGCCCCACAGCATGTTTGCTGGTTCGGGATCGTTACATCGCTTCCATTCCGCGTTAAAACGTTAATCGTTGCTTGATTAATATCACTGAACATAACATCCATAACGCAGCCCGTTAAAAAGGCCACTTCATTCTTTGTTTCGCCGTTCGCTTTAATGACGCTGTCATTTTTGTATTTTTTACGGACCGGCTCTTTTATTTCCGGCATGATCGCTTCCATTTCGACTAAATGCCGGGGCATTACATTGATCAGCTTCGTTTTTCGAACAGCCTTTTGCAGACCGCTTTTTTGGTAAAATTCCAGCAGGCGTCCGAAAGAATTTAAGCGGTTATGATGGGGGAATAAACCTTGCAGAAAAAATTTGCTGACCGTACCTTTCCAGCCTGTTAACGGCATCGCCTGGCGAATTTGTCCGCGCGCCTCTTCGATCAGGCCGCCCACATCAACATCAGCAGGACAAGCGGTTGTACAGGCGCGGCAATCCAGACAAGCAAAAACCGGGTCCATAAAGTGCTCATTCACCTCGAGCTTTCCTTCCGCCACTGATTTAATCAAGTGAACACGTCCCCGCGGTGAGTGCTGCTCCTGGCCGGTTAGTTCATAGGTTGGACACGATTCTAAACACATGCCACAGTGAACACAATCCGCCCATTTATTTTCATCAGGATGATCGCTCCAAAGGTAATTGCTTAAGCTTTTTGATGTACAAGCCGGGTCCTGCTTTAAATCAAACTCTCTTAAACTCACTTTCATATCCCTCCCAAGAACCGATTCGGATTGAGAACTCTGTTCGGATCAATCTTTTCTTTTATTCCTTCCAACAGGAAGAAATATGGTGGCTTATCACCCCAAACATTGACTTGCTGGCGGAGAGCAAAAGGCAAATGTTTCACAACAACATAGCCGCGCAGTTTTGATACATGGTCTCTTAGATGACCAATAGCAGCAACAACTTCTTCGTTTGTCCCGCGCAAATTTACGTGGCACAGTCCATGTCCGAACCCGCCATGCGCTTCGATTTTCAGATTGAAAGAGTCCTGCAACAGCTCGCTTTCTTTGATGACGTTAAGAACATCAAGATTGACTACACCGATTTTCAAAACGGCTTCTATGTCTTCACCAGCGAGGTCGCGTGTTCCATTCGGGGCGATCGCAGAAAACTGATCCCAAAATGCCCGTGCTGCTGATTGTTGAAGTACGTCAAGATCTGTACGTGCCGGCTGGATGCTTTTGATAAAATTTTCTTGATAATAAACAGAGCTTTCAACGTCCTCCAGACCGATTGCCAGCGTGTATTGCTGGCGCCCGTTTAGCCTGGCTGATAAAGAGGGGTTTAATAGTTCAAGTGTGACGGGCTCCATCGTTGAATCGAGCAGGCGAATCACAAATTGCCGAATCTCTTCATCACTTCCATTTGGAAAGGAAATGAGAATCAGACTTTCGAATTTTGCAATTGGACGGAGTTTTACAGTCACTTCTGAAACAACGCCAAGCGTCCCCATTGCACCAATAAATAGTTTGTTCATATCATAGCCGGCGACATTTTTTACAACCTTGCCCCCTGTGCGGATAATCGACCCATCTGGATAGACAATGCGAAGTCCGATAACTGCATCCCGGGCAGATCCATAGCCAAGCCGCTTAGGACCGCTTTCATTTGCAGCAATAATACCGCCAATCGTTGCAAGTTCAGGCGATGCCGGGTCGAGCGCAATTTTTTGGTTATAAGGCTGTAAAAAATCCTGTAATTCCGTGAATGTAGTACCTGCTTTAACGGTCAAGGTCATGTCGCCAACCGTATGCTCGACAACCCCTTTATAATTTGCTAAAGAAAGGAGAATGTCGCAAGCTTTTGTTAAGCCGCCAAACCCTCTTTTCGTGCCGCCGCCCTCAATAGCCACTGTTGTCCGATGATCATTTGCATACTTTAAAACAGCTGAGATTTCTTCCTCTGAAATCGGAAAAATGTGCAATTGTCCGTTATTTCCTAAATAATTACAGGGACTCGCAGCCACGATTATTCGTTCCTCTGGTAAAATCGTTCGCAATTCCGTTAAAAGTTCTGCAGTAACCAAGTCTCACACCTCCTGTTGTTTTGTAGTAACAAACAATGTTTTCTACCAGTCACAGAAAAAGACATTTTTTCGCCTGGTAATCTCCTTGGTTTACAGTCCTGTTGATGGTCAGGTGAATTTTCTTTTCAAAAGTTCATGTTCAACAAAGTCCAAATGCCGGATCATGAGCCGATTGGATGCATCACGATTTTGCGCTTTAATCGCTTCATAAATTTGTTTATGCTGTTTTTTGATTTTAATTACAGTTGCTGGATTCGTTTCAATATGATGATGAAAATCGATCATTGCTTTTTTCGTCGTTGCAGAAATCATTTGCAGCAACTCAATCAATATTTCATTGCCGGCGGATTTAGCAATCGCAATATGAAATTGGTAATCAGCTTCCCATTCACTGGCTGCTTGATTGAATATCGCATCTTCCATCTTGTGCAAATTCTCACTGGAACGATTTGAAGCAGCCAGTTCAGCAATACCCGGTTCCAATAATTTTCTTACCTCGAACAGTTTACCAATTTCATAGTTACTTGGGATTGCCACCTGATGGTTGAATAATTTCGCCGTCTCGAATTCACAAATATAAGTACCTTCCCCCTGCTTCACAAAAACAGTCCCTTTTCCCTTAAGCGTAGTAATCGCGTCGCGGACTGCCGAGCGGCCCACGCCGAACAAATCACATAGCTCGCGGACGGAAGGAAGTTTTTCGCCCGCTTGAAACTCACCTGAGTCAATCAGCTTTTCAATTCCTTCCACAACTAATTCAGAGACTTTCTTTGTTGGTATTTTTTCTACATTCACAACCCTCGACCCCATTCCTTTCACATATCACATATCAGATATGTTACCGCTTACAATTTATTAAAACATCTTTGATGTTTATTTTCAATCAATATTTAGAATTTACTAAATAATTTGAAATTATTTTCACTGTTTAAATACACTCGAATACAGCTTCTTTGATATTTTTTAAACACCAATTAATTCTAAAATGACGCGGATATGTTCCGCTAATAAGTCTTTGTTCAAATCTGCCAACATTTGTGTTCCTTTAAAAGAAATTTTAAAAAATCGATTATAAAAGCGGTTTACTTTTACGCAGCTTCGGGTATAAAACCAGTAGCTTTTAAAAATATATGACCATTTTCCTATAATGATCGGGAAAATAATTGTGGGGAAAAAGGAATCATGTTATTCTTATCTAGAATAGGACTTTTTACATAATTAGGAGTTTTCTATCTATGGTTACAGAGTATGATCATTTACTTTATATTAAGGAAATTGGAAATTTATTGGACGAATATAAAAAGTGCGATGATCCAAATATCCAACAGCATATTTATAAAGATATCGTTCTTTTGTGCGAGGTATTAGTAGATAACTAAGCGGTGGATTCTGGAATTTACGGGCGATCGGGCAAGTTGAAAGCCATTTGGCGACCTATTTAATTGTGCAGGGCAAATTGGATGAACCACGAGGACGATTATCTTGCACTGCGTCCGAATTACTATGGGACAGAGGCTAAGCCATGAACAATTGTTCATGGCTCAGTTTCTGTCTTATTTTATATGATCCTGTTTTACTGCATTTGGCCATATTGCTGTTGCTGAAGCTGACGGGCCATCAATTCAATTTGCTGACATAATTGAGTAGCATTTTGCTCAGCAAGAGCTAGATACTGGAGTTGGCTGGTTACTCCATCTTGTGGATAAGTTTGCAATTGCATACCTGTTTGTGCCTGCATTTGCTGAAGTTGTTGGGCATTACGCTGTTCTTGGTACTGTAACTGGCGGGCAATCTGTTGAATTTGTTGCAGCTGGAGCTGCGCTTGTTGAGCTGCTTGTTGAATTCGCTGATGCATTTTTAATTCCTCCATAACTGTTGTGTAATAAGCATCCAAAAGATAGCATGATCTATATTCAAAAAACTTATGCAAAAATATTCAGGACGATTATCAGGTGAAATGTCTCGATATATTTGAAAAACTAGCCCTTTACGAAATACCTAAAAGGCTAGCCGAATTAGACATTAGAATGATAACAATACATTTAATGAAAATAAAATATGACGAGCATTTTTAAAACAAATATATGACTCTGTCCGCAAGATCGGTTTCTTTCGGTAAAAAGTAAATGTTTTGTAAGAAACGTAATTTCAAAATGATAATGTCGAAAAAAATAAAAAAAAAACGGTATAAAAAATAAAATAAAACGAATTCTATAGTTGTTGCTTAACACAATTCAAGGAGGAATGAGAATGTATCAAGCAGCAAGACAAGGACAATTCGGTGGCGGCGCTATGGGACAAACCATGATGGGTGGAACCATGATGGATGGAACTATGATGGGAGCTACTCGCCCTCAGCAAGCCATATTCCAACCGGGCTTCGCCGGTACTAATGCCAATCAGGTGAGACAGGATATCTTTGGAGGCATGACGGGGGATGGTTTCACCCAGCAAGCTGTTGGTATGCAAGGTGGGATGATGGCTGGTGGCATGCAAGATGGCTTATATCCGATAAGACGCGGCATGCAAGGTACGCCTCAACAAGCTGGAAATGTGCAATCAGTCCTTCAGCCAGGATTCGGAACGAATCCTCAGCAGGTGAGACAGGATATCGCCCGGGATTTAGCCTACGGAACCCAGCAGCAGCAAGGTGGTATGATGGCTGGCGGAATGCAAGGTGGTATGATGGCTAGCGGAATGCAAGGTGGCATGATGGCTGGCGGAATGATGGACGGTACATCCATGATGGCCGGCGGCATGCAAGATGGCTTATATCCGATAAGACGTGGCATGCAAGGTACGCCACAAATGGCTCAAAATGCTCAATCAGTCCTTCAGCCGGGATTCGGAACAAATCCTCAGCAGGTGAGACAGGATATCTCCAGGGATTTAGCCTATGGAAGCCAGCAGCAGCAAGGTGGGATGGCTGGCGGAATGCAAGGCGGACTGATGGCTGGCGGAATGATGGATGGTGCCTCCATGATGACGGGGGGTATGCAGGGCGGAATGATGGCTGGCGGATTGATGGACGGTTCAGCACCGATCAGACGCGGCATGCAAGGTACGCAACAGATGGCTCAAAATGCTCAATCAATCTTTCAGCCGGGATTCGGAACGAATCCACAGCAGGTCAGACAGGATATCGCCCGGGATTTGGCCTATGGAGGCCAGCAACAGCAGGGTGGCATGATGACAGGCGGCATGATGGATGGTTCAACCATGATGGCTGGCGGCATGATGGACGGTGCGTCCATGATGGCAGGTGGCATGCAAGGTGGGATGATGGCAGGTGGAATGATGGATGGGAGCATGATGGCTGGCGGCATGATGGACGGTTCAGCACCGATCAGACGCGGTATGCAAGCTTCACAACAAATGGCTCGAAACCCTCAATCAGTACTTCAGCCAAATTTCGGAACAAATCCTATGCAAGTAAGACAGGATATCGCCCGGGATTTAGCCTACGGAAACCAGCAGCAACAAGGTGCCGGCCAGCAGATGACCAGCTTACAAGCAGGGATGTTAGGTGCAGGCCAAGGCAGCTTATCGTAGTTTGCCGGCCAGTTAGTATTTCTATAGCAACAGCCCTCTTTGGAGGGCTGTTGTTATTTTACTTGACCGGGCCACGGGCATAACGGGAGCTAAAGAAATGGGCCAATAGCAGCGAGTTTTTTGTCTGAATTAAATCTGCTTAATATTTCCGCGCAAGGATGATGGATGTTGATTGGTGAATTTTCTTATAGTTTTTAAGTCGTTTCACGAACTGAGTAATTGTCACAATGTAAGAAGCTAAACCGAAAAACGAATGAAGTTGTCTACACTAAACGGGAGTATGCCGTAGGAAACGAATTATACTATCTTAATTTTAAATAATTGTTCGTTTTTCAATTAAAGGATTGTTTTATGAACTTCATTCATCTATTAATTCTTTGTTTATAACCCGTTAAAAAGGAAAGCATTGTATGGACTGCTGTTTTCACCGTTATTTCTTGATGGTCTTTGTAAGGATCAACACATACAATGTCAAACACTTTCACTTTAGAACATTTTCCTGCTAAATAAACAGCCTCAAACAGCTCGGTACTAAGCATTCCGCCCGGTGTAGATGCCGGCACTCCAGGCCCGAAACTCATATCCAGGACATCCATATCAACCGTAACGTAGATCGTATCAACTTTGGTGCTGAGTTTCTCCAATGCTTCTTTTATTGTAGTTTCGATCCCATGTTTTCGGGCAATTCGCATCGTTGTGTAGTTTAATCCAACTTCGTCAGCATACTGTTTTAAGGACCTGGCATTAAAAAACCCGTGCAATCCAATATTGTACACATCTTCTCCTTTGACCGTACAACTTTCAATTAAATTACGAATTGGAGTGCCATTGCTCGGTCCGTTGTCTTCCAAATCCCTTAAATCGAAATGAGTATCTAGCTGAAGAATACCAATCCGCTCATTAATATGAACTTCTTTCCATCCTTTTACCAGCATCGCTGTGATTGAGTGGTCACCACCGATCACGACAGGGAGCAGTTCTGGATGATGGATTTGCATACTGATCATCGCTTCTCTTATATTGTTATGGCACACCCTTATGTCAGTCACATGCTGGCGAACATCACCAAGATCCACTACGTTTAAACCGGAAAGATCCTCATCATGATCCAGGTTGTAAGTCGTAAAGTATTTCCAGGCTCTGCGTAGAGCGTCCGGATTTTCACTTGCAGCGGAGGCCGAGATAGAAGATCGCGATAATGGCACTCCGAGGATGGCAACATCATAAACGGTCCAGTTCACTTTCTCAGCGTCCTCCGAATTAAGTGTTCTGATCCATTCGTTTACTCTCGGCTCATGAATAACTGCGCTTCTATCCCAAGAAAAAGCAGGCCGTTTTAGCTGTGGATACGGGTATTGCTGCAAACCAATCTCCCTCCCTTAACGACCACTTCGCCATTTTTGAGGACCGTATGCACATGGTTGATGCCATACCGATATTGAAGTGATACGTAGTTTGGCACATCAAAAATGGTGATGTCAGCCTTTTTTCCTGTCTCGATACTGCCGATTACTTTACCTTTATTAATCGCATGTGCAGCATTAATGGTGGCTGCTGTAAGTACTTCAGCAGGAGTCATGCCCATTTTCATGCAGCCAAGATTCATGATAAGAGGCATTGCAACCGTTGGTGATGAACCGGGATTACAGTCAGTCGATAAGGCGACAGGTACACCTGCATTGATCATTTTTCGCCCGTTGGCCGACTCCTCCATCAGGAAGAATGCTGTTCCTGGTAAAAGAACGGCAATGACGCCCTTTTCGGCCAGTGCTGCAATTCCTTTATCCGATGCCTTTAACAGATGGTCGGCAGATATCGCACCAATCGATGCCGCCAGTTCTGCACCTCCATATGGTTCAATTTCATCGGCGTGGATTTTAGGAAGCAGACCATGTTCAAGTCCCGCCTTAAGTATGAGCTTTGACTGCTCAGGTGTAAAAACACCGCGTTCGCAAAATACGTCGTTAAACTCTGCAAGCTTTCGCCGCGCTACTTCAGGGATCATCTCGTACATGATGTGATTGACAAAATCCTCAGGGTTTTCCCTGTACTCAGACGGGACAGCGTGCGCACCCATAAACGTTCGGACAATATCGATCGGATGGTTTTCATGAAGAGCTTTGGCTACTTCCAATTGCTTTATTTCGTGCTCCAATGAAAGGCCGTAGCCGCTTTTTGCTTCTATGGTAGTTACACCGTGCAGCAAGAACTGATCAAGACGCTTTTTGCTTTCATTAAAAAGCGTATTGTGGCTTGCTTCCCTGGTGACGGCCGTCGTAGCATGGATTCCTCCGTCGCTATTCATAATTTCCATATAGGTCGCACCGTGCAGACGCATGTTAAACTCATTTTCACGGCTTCCGCAATAAACAACATGGGTATGCGGGTCAACTAACCCCGGGGTAACAAGCTTCCTGGAAGCATCAATCGTTTCCGCTTCACTTAGCCGGTCATTGAAAGCCTCAGCCACAACTTCATCTTTCCCAACAAATTGGATGACACCATCTTCAAGCCAAACACTGCCGTTTTCGATAACATGGAGTTGTTCCATTTGTTTTCCAGTCAGTGGTGCATCACTGCTTCCTTTTAATGTGACCAGTTGGTCGGCGTTACGAATAAATACTGGTTTATTGATCATGTCGTTTCCCCTCTCACAAAGTTGGCTAAATAGGTTCCGTTTAACTAATACGCATAGCTATTTATTCAGCACTAGTTGTATTAAACTTTTGCTAAAAAAGGCCTACTTTTTCAACATTGGAATCTGGATGCCTGTTTCTTTTGCAGTCTTGATCGCCAGCTCATAGCCGGCATCGGCATGGCGAATAATACCCATTCCTGGATCCGTTGTAAGTACGCGTTCAAGGCGTTTTTCCGCTTCCTTTGTTCCGTCCGCGACAATAACCATACCGGCATGCAGCGAATATCCCATTCCAACTCCGCCGCCCTGATGCACTGAAACCCAGCTTGCTCCGCCAACGCTGTTGATCAGGGCATTTAAAATGGGCCAGTCTGCCACAGCATCGCTGCCATCCTTCATTGCTTCTGTTTCACGATTCGGTGACGCAACAGAGCCCGAATCCAGGTGATCACGGCCAATCACAATCGGTGCCTTCAGCTCGCCACTAGCGACCATATCGTTGATCATTTTTCCGAATCTTGCCCGTTCTCCGTAACCTAACCAGCAAATACGGGCCGGAAGTCCCTGGAACTTGATTCTATCGCGGGCCATTTTAATCCAGTTGCAAAGGTGCGTATTGTAGCTGAATTCACGTAAAATGACCTCATCTGTTTTGTAAATATCGTCTGGATCCCCGGACAGAGCAGCCCAGCGGAACGGACCTTTCCCTTCACAAAACTGTGGCCGAATATACTCCGGTATAAAACCAGGGAAATTGAAGGCATCTTCGACTCCTTCATCCTTTGCGACTTGGCGGATGTTGTTCCCATAATCAAACGTAACCGCACCCTTGTCTTTGATTTTCAACATCGCGCGTACATGCTCTGCAATGCTTGCTTTGGATTTCACTTCGTATCCTTTAGGGTCTTTACTGCGCAGTTCGGCAGCTTCTTCCAAGCTCATGCCGATTGGATTATAGCCGTTAATCGGGTCATGGGCAGATGTTTGATCGGTCAACACATCGGGAATAAAACCTTTTTCAAGCATCTCGTTTAAGACTTCGCCGGCATTCCCCAGTAACCCGATGGAGGTTGTTTTTTTGTTGTGTTTTGCTTCTAAAGCCAAATTGATTGCTTCATTAAGGCTTTCTGTCATCACATCAAGGTATTTTGTATCCAAACGGCGCTGGATGCGACTGCGGTCAACTTCTATGGAGATGCTGACACCGCCGTTCAATGACACCGCAAGCGGCTGCGCGCCTCCCATGCCTCCAAGTCCGGCCGTTACGGTAATCGTGCCTTCGAGAGTACCGTTGAAATGCTTGCGCCCACATTCAGCAAACGTTTCATACGTTCCTTGGACAATTCCCTGACTGCCAATGTAAATCCAGCTGCCAGCCGTCATTTGTCCATACATCATCAATCCTTTTTTATCAAGCTCATGAAAGTGATCCCAGTTTGCCCATGCCGGTACAAGGTTGGAGTTGGCAATTAGCACTCTCGGGGCATCCGTGTGCGTTTTAAAAACAGCTACCGGTTTTCCGGACTGAACCAATAGCGTTTCGTCATTTTCCAGGTTTTTCAGCGTCGAAACAATCGCATCAAAGCTCTCCCAATTGCGAGCCGCTTTTCCGATTCCTCCATATACAACTAAGTCTTCCGGCCGTTCGGCGACATCGACATTCAAATTATTGCACAACATCCGCAATGCCGCTTCCTGTATCCATCCCTTTGCATGGAGCTCACAACCTGTATAGTTTTTAACTACTCTTTTCCCTGTTTGCTTTACAGACATATCATCACCCGCTCATTCAGTATTTTAAAGACTACAAAAGGATGGGAGTTCTTTTCAGAAACTCCCCTTGTTCTATACCGTAATTGTAGACAAATGATGCAAGCGAAAATAGATGTCTGTTTTTTGAATTTTTAAAATTTTTTTCGAATTTTATACTGTATTATAGCGCTTACATTTTAAACCTATATTTATTTTAGTTTTCTATACTTTTTTGCGATCTCTAAATGAGCGAGGGGTTATCCCGGTTTGTTCTTTAAAAATTTTGCTGAAGTAATTTGCATTTATAAATCCCGTTTGTTCCGCTACATCCTGGATTGATAGTTTTGTTTCAAGTAAAAGACACTCTGCTTTTTTTATCCGATTTTTCGTTAATAACTGCCTGAAAGAGATTCCTCGTTTTTTGGTTAGGAGCGAGCTGAAATAAGCCGGGCTTCTGTCTACATGATTCGCGACATCCCCAAGATTTAACCCGGGATTGTTAAAGTGCTCTTCAATATACTGGATACCCTGTTCGACCACATCTGTACGTGGATGCTCCTCGTGAGTTGCGGCCCGGTCAAGCACTTCGTAAAGGAATAACAAAAACTCCTGAACAATCCGGTACAAAATAGGATTGTATAGAATGGTTTCAAATATTTGATGGTAACGAGCCTCAAGCAATCCTTCGTCAAGGTAAAATGACTTCATGAAGCGGCGAACCTGGGCTAATAAGCTTGTTAACCTCGTCCGTAATAAACCTGGCTCGGGGTATGGTTCTCTCATATTTAAAAATTCTTTATACATCCACTGTTTAAACTTGTTCCTGTCGCCCTCATTTAGCATCTGAATCCATTCCCTCTGTTCTGACGGGGTCAGAAACGGATCGATCATTACCCAGTCCACTTTGTCTTCAATGACCGAAAGCTGCCGATATCCTTTAAAAAAACGGATTTCAAGCCCTTGCTTCGCGCGACGATATTGTTCATTTAACGAAAGAAACGGATCGTGGGAGTCATATAAAACAAGTGATATCGGTTCTGAAAACCGCTCTTCCCACTCTATTAAAATTCGATTGCTTATCTGTTTTAGGTATTCGAGCGGTGATATGTGATCGCATGAAAAAACTAAAACGATCATATCGCTAAGCGGCAGTAATACCGGCGGGTAATGAAAATAATATTCCTGTAAAAAAGAAAGCAGTATAGGAAGTTTTTTCGGGTTCTCCAACTGCATTAGCATTAATCGGTAATTTACGTCCAGCGTTTCTTGATGGACGAACAATGAACGGTAAGAGATGGAGGATTCTTCGCTTTGAGCCGATGGGTCTTGTTTTTTCTTAGCTTGGGAAACATCCTTGCAGCAGAGGGATAACACTCGTTTGATATGGTCAGGCGAATGCGGTTTTAACCAGAGATCAAAGGCATGAAGTTCAATGCCTTGAAGTGCCCGTTCAAATGTGGCCTCTGCAGTCATGACGATGACCTTGGTTCTATACCGTTTGACCAACTCCTTAAAGCGGTCCCATCTATCCTTTGAAATCATATCGAGTTCAATGCAGATAACATCCGGCAATTCGGCCTCGAAAAGGTCAAATAGCTTCGATATTGAGCCTGCCGCAAGAACATGATCAAACGGAATTGAATACGAGGAAACAAGCCAGCCAATCCCTGTTCGTTCATTGTGATCACGGTCGGCAATTAACAACTTAACCATACAGACCCTCTCTTATGGTAGTTAGGTATATTGTAAACTATATTCAGCTGCCGCTTATCATTTTTCCTATTAAAAAACCCCGCACTAAGATTAAACAAAAAAAAGCTGCCAAAAAAGACAGCTAAAAAAGTTATTTGTTGCGAGTAGCGTCGTTTAAGGTGCTGTGCTTTCTCCCATAGGAAAAGTAAATCACTAATCCGATCAAGATCCAGGTTGCAAAGCTTATCCATGTTGTTGCTGGAAGCTGAAGGGATAGATAACCACAAAACAGAATCGCCAAAATCGGAATTAATGGTACAAATGGGACTTTAAAGCCGTTACTTTCAGAGCGATTTGTTTTACGAAGATAAAGAATTCCCGCTGATACGGTCGTAAATGCAAATAATGTGCCGATATTGGTTAACTCCGCCAGCTTGTTGAGCGGTACCACCCCGGCAAAAAACGATACGACAATACAAGTTATCCATGAATTTGTAATCGGTGTTTGCCTCTTTTTATCCACCTGTGAGAATACTTTCGGCAGCAATCCATCACGGCTGATTGCATACAGCAATCTGGTTTGTCCATACATCATGACTAGTAATACGGTGGTTATGCCAGAGATGGCACCGAGGGAAATAAAACCGGCTACCCAGTCCTGGCCAATATAAGATAGCGCAAATGCAACAGGGTTTTTCACTCCCAGTTGATCATAAGGAACGATGCCTGTCAATATCAATGAAACTATAATATATAAAGCTGTACAAATTAACAGTGAGGCGATGATACCAATCGGCAGGTTTTTCTGTGGATTCTTTACTTCTTCAGCCGCAGTAGCAACCGCATCAAAGCCGATGTAAGCAAAGAAAACAGTAGCGGCGCCTGCGGTAACACCGGCGAAGCCAAAAGGCATAAACGGTGACCAATTAGCCGGTTCAACATACCATACCCCTACCACAATAAACAAAAGGACAACAATAAGTTTAATAAAGACCATGACCGTATTAAAACGGGAAGATTTCTTAACACCCTGAGTTAATAACAGGGTAATCAAAACTGCAATCATTATAGCCGAAACATCGATGAAGGTACCTTCTGCCGGGTTATAAGCGCTTGATAACGCCTTTGGGATTTCGATACCAAACCCCTGCAGCAGCCCTTGAAAATACCCCGACCAGCCACTTGCCACAGCAGAGGAAGCAAGACCGTATTCAAGTATTAAATCCCAGCCCAGTATCCAGGCAATCAGCTCGCCAAAGGTTGCATAGCTATAAGTATACGCACTACCAGCAACGGGCACTGTGGACGCAAATTCCGCATAGCAAAGAGCGGCAAAAACGCAAGCAAGGCCTGATAAAACAAATGAAAGAATAAGTGCAGGGCCCGCATGCTCTGCAGCAGCTACTCCAGTTAAAACAAAAATCCCAGTGCCAATTATGGCTCCAACCCCAAGCATTGTTAAATCAAATGCGCCAAGTTCTTTCTTAAGGGTAGTCCCTTTTTTACCCGTTTCCAAGATGAGCGCACCAATTGATTTTTTCCTAAACAAATTCATAACGAACCCCCGAAAATTAAATATTCAGAATTTATCTCCCAATAAATATATATTAAGATAATATATTTATTATATTGAAAAAAAAATAAAATTCAAATTTTTTTCATTTGTAGTTCTTGCCAATTCCAATTACCGCTGACTAAAGGTATTGTGCGCCAGTATAAGTTTTCACATAATATAGATGTTATTATCATATCCGCAAGCTTAACATTTCAAAACAGCAACAACAATCCACCCATCTATAATTGTACCCAAAGCAAAAGCATCTACAAAAAATAGATGCCTGTTTTGAGCAACATTATTGTTTTTAAGCTTTTCCAACTAAACAAATGCAATTTAATGTGATTACGGGTAAATGCTACAGAACCATTTTTAAAACCGCTAACACAACTCCTATCATAAACCCGCAAACAGCTCCATTGACCCGAATCCACTGCAGATCTTTTCCGACATTGTTTTCCATCATATGGATCAGCGACTCGGTATCAAGCTTGTCTAAATTTTCTTTAACCAGCTTGCCAATTTTTGAATGGTTGCTTTCAATCAATTCGGCAATTTGTTTTTGCAGCCAATTCTCAATCGCGTTGATTTTGGCCGGGTCAGTTTTTAGATCGTCAATAAATCGTTTCATAAGCGGGAATATATATTGATGATAAAAGGTTTCTTCATTGATAAATTTTACAGCTCTCTGCTGCGCCTGTAGTAATAGTTCTGTTATTTGGCCTGATAACCGCCAATCATCAATGATTTGTTCTTTCCAGTCATTTATTTCTTTTACCAATTCTTTTCGATTATCTATATCTGCGAGTTCTGTCCGGATTCGCGTAAGAACAATCTGTCTATATTCGTTATCCGGTTCCCTCAAAAGAGGAATTCTTTTCATAAGGAAACTTTGGAGAATCTGGCCAAGCTTTTCTTTATTGATAAACTGTTTTAAAGACTGGAGAGCAAATTGCATAAAGCCGTCGGATTTTGTGTTTTCAAGCAGTTCCATCGCGATGCTGCCCATCTTTTCTTTCGCATCCTCTTTTGCAGCCCATTTTTCAAGCTCGGCTAATAAATAATCAATTGTCTTTTCATCATATCTCTTTGCGATTACCTGCGACGCTCCCGAATGAAGAATTTTTCCAGCATCGATCCGGTAGAGATAATCTTTGAGCTCTTTTTCCAGGAAAGGAGAAATTTTCTCTGCATCGAGGCTGCGAATGATTTGTTCCATAATAGAAACTGCACCCTTTTTGATCGGTTCAGAGCGAATTTCAGTTTCTATGATAGGAATGAGCTTTTTAGTAATCTCTACTTCATTAAGCTTTTCGCGAATGCTTTCTTTAGTGAGCCAATTATTTTCAAGCATATGGATTAGCGCACTTACCATTTTGTCGCGATTTTTCGGAAGCAATGCCGTATGCGGAATCGGCACACCAAGCGGATGGCGAAATAAAGCTGTCACTGCAAACCAGTCAGCCAATCCTCCAACTAATCCCGCTTCAAATCCGCCATGTAACAATCGTCCGATTATGTGATCCTGAACGGGAATCGATGCAAGGAACCCACTTCCCATGATTATTAAAGAAATAGTTGCCAAATATTTTGACCTCGTGCTTTGTTTAGCCATAAAATCTTCCTTATCGTTTTGTTTTATATCACTTTAACATCTAATTTTACCACAGGAAAAATAATTTGCTAAATGTATGGTATAATAGTTAAACCATTTGCTTTACTTGTACCATTGAAGCCCTGCTCATTCGATGAGCAGGGCTTTTCAATATAAAAAAACAGACTCTCGCGATGGAGAGTCTGTTTTGAAAATCAATTATTATGCTTTTTGAACGTTGCTAGCTTGGGGTCCGCGTTGACCTTGCTCAACGTCAAAAGTAACTTCTTGGCCTTCATCTAAAGATTTGAAACCTTCGCCTTGAATAGCTGAGAAATGAACGAATACATCTTCTCCACCTTCACGCTCAATAAATCCGAAACCTTTTTCAGCGTTGAACCATTTAACTTTACCTTTTTCCATCTTTTGTTGCCTCCCTGTGTGTAAGCACACAATGTATTACTATCCTTGCTCTTTTGATATTCAGGCGAAAAGTATCAAAACTTGTTCCTTCCTTATATACCGAACAAAAATAATTCTTCTTTATAATAACAGAACTTAACGAAATAAACAATTATCCTGTTGATTTTTTTCTTTTTAAGCTTTTTTATGAACCGCCGTGATCGTTTCTACACAATTTTGTGAGCAGGATTTTTTAATACTGCAGCTTGCACATTTCCCTTGTTTTGACTTATTTATAAATCTAAATAGAGCCCAGCCCGCATATCCAAATATCGCTCCGGCAATAACAATGTTGGCAATCATTCGATTTCCCCCCTTTACGACAGACCCAGGAATTTGCCGCCCTGAAAAACAAGAAACGCTAAAGTATAGGCAATAAAAAATGCGTATAGAATAGAAAATGCTGTCCATTTTTTTGAACCGGTTTCTTTATAAATCGTTGCTGTCGTCGCAAGGCAAGGAATATAAAGTAAAATAAATACCATAAAGCTATAGGCAGCAAGGGGAGTAAAATATTCTGCAAGCAATCCTTGCAAACTTGCTTCATCAGGCACAAAATAGATAATATTCATCGTTGAAATAATTGCTTCCTTCGCAAAAAAACCCGTTAATAAGGATGCACCTGCCTGCCATGTACCAAATCCGATTGGCTCAAATAGAGGTGCAAAGAGACCTCCAACCGCTGCCAAATAGCTATCATCCATGGCAACGTTGAAGCCGTTTGGCCCGATATACGATAATGTCCATATAAAGACGGAACCTGCAAAAATAAACGTTCCAGCCTTTTTTACAAAGCCTTTCCCTTTATCCCATGTACTTTTCCATAATGCCTGGAATTGTGGGATCCGATATGGGGGAAGTTCAATCACAAATAAAGATGTTTCCCCTTTTAAAATCGTTGAAGAGAATATTTTAGCCAAAATAAGCGCCGTCAAAACGCCGAGGACATACAGGGATAAAACAACAAATGCTTTATTTTGCACAAAAAATGCTCCAACAAACAAAGCATAAACCGGCAATCGAGCTGAACAGGACATCAATGGCGTAAGTAAAATGGTCAACAATCGTTCTTTAGGTGTTTCAATCGTTCTTGCAGCCATGATTCCCGGGACATTACAGCCAAAGCCAATCACCATCGGAATGAAGGCTTTTCCGTTCAATCCGACCGTTTCCATTATCCGGTCCATAACAAGAGCTACTCTTGCCATATAACCCGAATCCTCCAGTAAGGAAATAAAGAAGAACAGGATAAAAATTTGTGGAACAAAAACAAGTACTCCGCCAACTCCTGCAACAATGCCGTCAAGGACCAAGGAATGAATGAATTCCGAGGCCCCTACTGCTGTAAGTAATGCGGCAATTCCACCTGCCAGCGGGCCAGAAATGAATCCATCCAACAAATCAGATAGCGGAAAGCCGACCCAATCAAACGTTAGCATAAACATCAGATACATGAATGTTAAAAAGATCGGGATTCCTAATACCTTGTTGGTGACAATCGTATCGATCCGCTCCGTTAAAGTAGTCTTCGCCTGGTCTCCCTTTACGACTGCTTCTGACAAAATTGTATCGATCTTTTCCTGTCTTTTTTCATGAATATACTGCTCAAGCGATTTTGCTCCGTGTTGATGTTTCAGGTTGATTTCGATTGATTGAACCAGTTCATCTAAAATGTGATTATCTATAAATGTTTGCAAATAATTTTTCACATATTGGTTTCCTTCAAATAGCTGTAAGGCAAGCCATCTAGTTGAGTGGGCTGCTTTACCTTTCAGCATTTCCTCAAGCTTCAGCACGCCTGCTTCAAGTTCTTTCCCGTAATAGACAAGATTGTTTTTTGTCCTTGAAGCCGAATTTGTGGTTGCTGTCTTTGTTAAGGAGTCACAACCTTTCCCGCTCCTTGCAATAACAGACACAACTGGCACACCAAGAAGTTCTGACAATTTTTGCGGATTCAGCTTAATGCCACGCTGTTTAGCTACATCAATCATATTTAAACCAATGACAATCGGTTTTCCGTATTCAAGCAACTGAATTGTTAAGTGTAAATTTCTCGGCAGTTGAGAAGCATCAATAATGTTTAGCGCCTTGTCAAAGTACTCCGTTAAAAAGAACTGACTGACAACTCCTTCATCCTTTGACAGCGGATTCAACGTATAAATACCAGGCAGATCAATTAATTTATCTTTGTTGTTCTTAAATAATCCCACTTTTTTCTCAACCGTTACACCACTCCAGTTCCCAACATACTCATATGAACCGGTCAAATGATTAAATAATGATGTTTTTCCGGTATTCGGGTTTCCAAGCAACGCAATATCCATTATACCCTCTCCACTTCGATGCGGAATGCTTCAGTTCGGCGAATGCCGACACACTGACCGCAAGACTCCAACAAGTAAGGTCCACCAAATGGCATAATGCATTTAATACAAACTTCTGTTCCTTCCGTTATTCCAAGACTCATAAGCCTGCGGCGCACCAAATGATCTGCCTTTGAAATGTCCAAAATCTTACCTTTATCGCCTGCTCTTAATTGTCCCAACATGTTCCTCACCCTATATAAAAAGTATTTATCAGCTTATTAGTTGAGAATGATTCTCTTTATCTTTATTTATAACAATTCCCTATTTGTTTTGCTGTGCGAAAAATCACATTCTTTGGCTCTTCTTCATGATTTAATAAAAAATTTACATGTATATTCAAAGCCCGGTAGTCTCAATGTCAAAAGAGCAAAAAAAGAAGCCATATTGAAGGCTCCTGATTGTTTCACATTTTGTAATTCTGCTGGATAATTTTCTCAGCCTGGACGCAGTTTTTTCACTCTGAATTATTGGTGAGCTGCTGTCCGATCACTCCGTGAGGCTCTGGAACATAATCCAAATGAAGCATTTCCTTTGATACAACATCACGTTCATACGAATCGTCTTTCAGATTCTTATCCTTTTTGACCTGATCATTTTCCTTCATATATGTCACCTCCATCTTCTATAATTTTTGGAGAACGCTTTAATAATATGCGGTAATGAAAATGGGTTGTATTGTAAATATTAAAGTAGTACCCGTTCGAAATAATTGTGAAGGAGAGACTTATATGGAGAACCAACGGATCAATAATCGAAGTGAGCTGAATCAAGCCGTATCACAAACTAAGCAATCAATTATCCAGTCATTTCAAGACGGTGTAACCCAGGCAAAGGACGATCTTGCCCAGGCTGAGAATGCTGGAAATCCAGACTCTATTAAGAGGCGCCAAGAACAACTTACTGAAGCACAGAATGGTCTATCACAAGCCCAATCTACTTTTAGTAATACTGCTGAAAAAACCCAGTAATGAGCGGATTATTTATGAAGCTATCCTGAATGGATAGCTTTGTTTAAAATTTTTGCAGGTCAAGTTATTCTTAGTACTGTATGCTACAGTTACTATTAAACTATAATTATTTTATTGCGTTTGCGCGCTAATCGAGAGACCTCCAACTTACTTTGAAGTTAAGTACCGACCTTATATTTCCATAATCAATAAAATGAATGCATAAATTTCATAAAGCATATTTTTTATTTAAAAACGAACATTTATTTAAAATTAAGACATTGTTATTCTTTTCAAACTGAATCCTCCTTGTGCATATGACAATTTAATTCGTTTTTCGGACTTTTTTTTGTGCACACGTTTTTCAGAGGGTGCACCCTTGTTTCCAACCCATCCATGTCGTTGTTTCCATGACTTTATGTTTTTAGCGACACTCCATACTTCTTGGTAATCTCTTTCATGTCTTTTAAATATTTTTTTTGCGATTTGATGTGAAGTTCAGCCTTCTACACACAGCCTCACCCTTTGATTCGTGTTGTTTTGGAGCAAAAGAAAAAGCACCCTTAAAAAAAGGATGCTCTCTATCTTTATTTGTGATTATATACCGAAACCCATGTAACTAAATTCATATTGATTTTATGAATTCCGTTATCGCGTTCCCCAACAAAGTAATCCCCAGAATTATATACGTTATCCATTACTTGTTCTGGGCTTTTTCCTTCTAGAAAAAGTGTTTTTGTGTTTTCTTTGCCAAAGTGAAATATTACTTTAAATTCTTGCATACGTGGAGTGGCCTCCCCTCTTTAATATATAATTCGATAAAAAGATGGGTCTTTCCTGCTTTATGATATATATTCAACAATGGATGGATTCTTAAACAATGCTGCCTTTGTGCTATTTCTAAATTTAACACGGCATTTTATTTGAGTACAAATTATAGCATCATTATGTATTCACCCAAGTGGCTTGTCCTTACATGATCTTTCATAAATCTATCTCCCTTCATTAGTACATTTCGACAAAAGGAGAAATTTTCTACAATACACCAAAAATTGCCTATATAACAACATCTATACGTCAAAAAAAAGAACGACTGTAAAAAAATGCACTTTTTGCGAATATGTGCATGGTTGAATGAATATATTTAATAAAACGTACTTGGAGGTGACGGAAATGGAATGGACAGAAATAGCTTTAATAATTATTGGTGTCCTTTTGTTTAAAAAAGGCCCGATAATAGTTATCCACAATCATAACGGACCTAAGGGTTAAGATTCCCCCACAGCCAAATGGGGTAAAAACTGACTTACCTTATATATATATTATATGGAGTGTTTTATGACTTGTTTTCACTAATTTACTAAGTTAATTTATTTTAAGTTTAAGAGCCTTTTTTTAGGAAACGAGGAAAAGGCTCTGTGCATCCTCAATTCAATTTTCGTTTCCGCCCGTTCTAGATGATTCTGAACAGTACTTTTCTAACTCCCATCAGCTCAGCTGTAAATTCTTCAGTAAACATATTTTTATTTAAATCAGAGCATTTTTTCAATTAAAGAACTATTTTCACAACACAATTTCTCTTCAACTAAATTATTGTTGATAGCCAAGGAATCCTTTAATATCAAGGAAATAACGTTTTTTTATCATATTTTAGAATTACATTAATGTTGGTTGTTGGTCATCACAAACAAAATAAACGTTTGAAGTTACAGATGTTGGTAACTAGGTCTGACATGTATATACACCTGGGCTTAAAATTCAAATACATCTTCAATCATCGTGCCCGTTTGTAGAAAAAACCCTACTGATTAATTTATGTATAATTACTCAATAAAAAAGAACTGCAGTTCTTTCATCACAGTTCTTTTTTATTAAAGTTTAATGCAGTATATTTATACCTAAGGTTGATTGAATCATATCGCTGCCAAAACGTCGAAAATATGTTCAAGTCACACACACATTGTACTTGAATCAATTTCATAAATTTAACCCCTTGAACCCCAATGGTTCTGAGACGCAAAAAAAGGAGT